>URTB01000015.1 GCA_900550595.1 uncultured Collinsella sp. | reverse complement strand
GTGTCGATGCGTTTCCGCCCAAGCCCGAAGCACCCGTCACGCTGCATGTGATGGAGGAGCTGGGCGCCGATCCGGCAACCACGCTCTATGTGGGCGATTCCAATGTCGATATCCTGACCGGCCACAACGCCGGCCTTAAGAGCGCGGGCGTCAGCTGGGGCTTCCGCGGCCGCGCAGAGCTGGAGGCCGCCGGCGCCGACTACGTGGTGGATAGCCAGGCAGAGCTCGCGGCGCTGATTCTGGGCGAGTAACCGCTCATCCCTCCCACGGGCAGCTAATGTGGGACGGGACTCTTTTAGCTGCCCCCCCGCACCAAAGGAGTGTCCCCAAGTGCCGCCCCAATGACTACCATGGCAACGCCGCAGGTAGAGGACGGTCAGCGAAAACGCCCCTAAGCGAGCAAGGTGACGTGAAATGAAAGGGCGCTGACCTTCTGGTCGCGCCCTTGAAATTGAACGTCAGATTGCCGCTTAGGGGCGTTTGCAGCGTCAACTGGTTACGCGGTTCGTAGAACCGCGTAACCCCCTAGCTCATCATCGCATTCATCATCTCGGTGGTTGCGGAATCGTCGGCAGACCACTCGTTATCCTCGTTGGCGGAATACTTAAAGGTGACCTTGGTGTCCTTGGTCTTAGCGGCCTTGGTCACGTCGACCATGACCTGGCCGGCCATCTTGTACAGGTCGTCCTCGGAAGGCATCGTATCGAGCGCGGCGGCCTTCTCCTGATACTGGGTGGCGAAATCTTCGACGATCTTATTCATGGACTTGCAGGTGATGGTAACCTCGGCGGTCGCAGTGCCCTTGTCCTCATCGACCGTCACATCGCCGATCTTGTAATCAAAACCCTCGAGATAGCTCTTGGCGTACTCCTTGGGATCGATACCCAGTTGCTCAAACTCGTCGCCCGAAGCCTCTTCCAGACCGGCAAGGAAGTCATCGCCGCCGTTCTTGATCTCGTCAAACTGGCTCGTAAGGTCGTTGGTGATGAGCTCTTCCACCGAAGGCCCTCCGCAGCCTGAAAGCAAAACCACGCACGCGACCAGGGCGGCCATCAGAGGCGCAAGCAGCAGCTTCTTTTTCATGACATTCCTCCAAACAAGCGGCGCCGCGTTCCCTGCGCAGCGCACGTCGTAACAGCAAGTCCATATTAGCGGCCCGGCCCAACCCCCTGCGTCGCAAAAGCGCAGGCGGCTCAATTTGACGAGCGAATGGCCCGTAAAACAAGCCCCCTGCAATAAAATGCACCTGTTTAGCCTATTAAAAAAGGGTGGCCGGATAACCCGACCACCCTTGCACATCCTTATGTTGCCGCAGACTACTTGCGGACGACCCTAAAGATGGCGTCACCGGCGGCGACGGCAGACTCGGCCTCGACGGCGAGCTCGACGTCGGCGAACTCGGCGGTGTTGGACACGGCCACGACGACGCAGTCCTTGTAACCGGCGGCAGCGATCTTGGCGCGGTCAATCTTGAGCAAGGGCTGGCCAGCCTTCACGACGTCGTCGGCCTTGACGAAGCCCTCGAAGCCGTCGCCGTTCATGTTGACGGTATCGACGCCAACGTGTACCAGAACCTCGATGCCGCTATCGGACTGCAGGCCCACGGCGTGACCCATGGTGACGGTCACCTTGCCGTCGCAGGGAGCGTAGACCAGGTCGTCCTCGGGCCACACAGCGCAGCCCTTGCCCAGAACCTCGCCACCAAAGACGGGATCGGGCACGTCGGCCATCTTGATGACCTTGCCCGTGACAGGCGAGCACAGCACGTCGGCGCCAGCAGAAGCAGAGATGGAGGCCGGAGCAGCAGCTGCCGCGGGCTCAGCCTTCTTCTTAAACATGTCAAACAGACCCATATGTTTTCTCCTCTTGATTAAGCGCAACGTTATGCGCATGCCTATGGTGATTATAGTGCCAAATGATCAAATTGCTAAGGTGAGGGCTCGAATCGCAAGCCCTTCCCGGTAGCGCTCTTGGGATGAGCATCTCCTTTGCATCGCGGGTCGATAAGCCGAGTATCGCCTGCAGGTTATGGAACGCATGGAGGGGCTCTACCAGACCACGCTGGCCGAAACGCAGGAGCTGCTCGACCCCACGCAGCTTGACCACGCCGCCAAGCTCATCGCGAACGCCCGACAGGTCGACATCTACACAGGCTCGCACAACCTCTATCCAGCGGGAATGTTCCGTGATCGCTTGCTCTCCGCCGGTAAAAGCGCGACGTGCCACGACGGTGGCGAGGCCCAGGTGCGTACGGCGCTCGCCTCGGGCACCGACCATGTGGCGATCGTCATCTCCTACAGCGGCCTTGCCCCCAACCTCAAGGACATCTTGCCGATTCTCAGCAGCCGGCATGTCCCGGTCATCGTCATCGGCACGCCTTATTGCGCTCGCATTCACCCTGGCTTTGCCGCCTACCTCACGGTGAGTGACCACGAGAGTATGACGCATCGCATCACGCAGTTCGCCAGCCACATCGCCGTGCAATACGTGCTCGATTCGCTCTACAGCAGCTACCTCGCCAAAGACTACGCCCGCCGCTCCGAATTCCTGGAGCGCTCGTTTCCCTACACCCGTCTGCCCGGGCTCAAGTAGCGACGAGCGTGGATTTTCGGACGAATATCTAACGAGCGTGGATAATCTCCCACTTTGAGCCCGCACACAGGCCAAAACCGGGAGATTATCCACGCTCGTGTTGAATGCTCCGTTTTCCTCTGCGCCCGAGGGACCACTCGACCACCTTGCACCAAAGCAATAACGACTTCTCGTCATTAGATTATTCAAATCGACTCTAATAACTATTTTCGCCATAAACTCGTTATTAGAATTGATATGATTAGCCTAATAGCTAGTTTCCGGCACTAAAGATATGGAGGGCGCGATGCAAATCGAGGAGAACGGCCAGGGAACGCTCCGCAATAATCTATCGGGGAAATTGGCTTACTATTCGTTTTTGCCAACGCCCTTGCAATCATTGAGGCAGCTAAACCTCACTGAGGAAACCTATCGCACGCTTTCCACATGCTCACGAAAGCTTGGAGAGCTTGAAGGCATGCTCTACTTTGTTCCCAACGCCGACATGTATCTGACAATGTATGTGCGCAAAGAAGCACTCCTTTCTTCGCAAATTGAGGGAACCCAGTGCACGTTTGACGACCTACTTAGTCCATCGCAAACCCAACTCCATCATAAAGATGTCGCAGATGTCGTGAATTATGTCCGTGCTGTCGACCGCGGCGTAGAACTGCTCAAAAAGATGCCCTTGTGTACGAGGCTTCTCAGGCAGGTTCATGCGGTCCTGCTGGACGGAGTGCGCGGAACGGAGAAGAATCCAGGCGAGCTGCGCTCCTCACAAAACTGGATTGGCCCTTCAGGCTGCACCATTGCAACTGCATCGTTCGTCCCTCCAAACATTGAAGATTTGAGCAACACGCTCCAGGACCTCGAACGATTTATCAATGAGCCTCAAGTCGAAATGGATCCGATCGTGCGGGCGGCGCTCGTCCATTACCAATTTGAAACTGCCCATCCATTCCTAGACGGAAACGGTCGCCTGGGCAGGCTTCTCATTACACTTATGCTCATCAATGATGGCGTTCTTCATTCTTGCTTGTTCTACCCATCGTTCCAGTTCAAGAAAAATCGAAGCGAGTACTACCGGCAACTCGCATCCGTAAGGGAGCGAGGCACTTACGAGGAATGGATAGAGTTTTTCTGCGCCAGTCTTCTTGAGAGTGCGAAGGACTCGGTAGGGTCTTTAAAAAACCTTGTTGACCTCCATAACCGTTCCACGGCAGCTATTACCGAAAATCTCGGAAGGACTGCCGCAAACGGACAAAGGCTGCTGAGCCTTCTTGAAGAGCATCCCATCCTCGACACCGCATTTATCGCTGCCCGACTCGATATCGGTAGGAGCACCGCGAGCTCGCTCGTCAAATCATTCGAAGAATTGGGTATCCTCCGTCCACTCGACGAGTCAAGACAGAGATACCGACAGTACGGGTATGAAGAGTATCTTTCGATTCTCAGGGAAGACGCTGAGCCGATTAGATAGGCACCGCAGCCCAGCCATATTAAAACGAGCGTGGATAATCTCCCACTTTGAGTCCACACGGGGGCCAAAAACGGGAGATTATCCACGCTCATTTCTGACTAGTCATTGGGGACGTTCTTAAACGACTAGTCAAACAAGAACGTCCCCAATGACTACTACGGCAACGCCGATGTTTTGGCAACGACAGCGAAAGCCCGTCAGAGCGAGCAAGGTGCCTTGAAACGAGGCGGCATTGACCTTCTGGTCATGCCGCCGGAGCTGAAAGGCAGATTGCCGCTCTGGCGGGCTTGCAGCGTCAACTGGTTACGCGGGTTGGTAAACCCGCGTAACTACCTACTCCCGAGCCCCGTACTGCTCGTAGTAGGCGTCGATGGCGGCCTTGAGCTCGTCATCGATGACGACCTTGCCATCGATCTCGTGGTTGTAGAGGGTCTCGACGACCTCGGCCATGGAAACGATGCTCGCGACGGGGAAACCGTACTTGGCCTCGATCTCCTTCTGTGCGGTGGTCACGCCGCCCTTGCCGACCTCCATGCGGTTGAGGGACACGATCAGGCCCTTGATTTCGACGTCGGCAGCAGCCTTAACCTTGGGATAGGTCTCGTCGATAGACTTGCCGCTGGTGGTGACATCCTCGACCATGACCACGCGGTCGCCGTCCTGGGGCTCGTAGCCCAGCAGGTTGCCCTTGTCGGCGCCGTGGTCCTTGGCCTCCTTGCGGTCGCAGCAATACTTGACCTCCTTGCCGTACAGCTCGTGGTAGGCAATCGCGGTCACGACGGCCAGCGGAATACCCTTGTAGGCCGGTCCAAACAGTACATCAAAATCGTCGCCAAAGTTATCGTGGATGGCCTGGGCGTAATACTCGCCCAGCTTCTTGAGCTGATAGCCCGTCACGTAAGCGCCGGCATTCATAAAGAACGGAGACTGACGGCCGCTCTTGAGCGTAAAGCTGCCGAACTTAAGGACGTCGGACTCAACCATAAACTTGATGAACTCTTGCTTGTAAGCCTCCATGCGGGCTCCTCTCGTAATCGCGTACGTGCCTTCCAGTTTAGCGCAGGCAGGGCGTCGATGCGGGCGCGCTTTGAGGCCACGGCATTCAGTAAAGGCTTTGTCAGGGGCAATGGTTTTCTGAACAATGGGGTTAACATGGCAAACTCCCTCATCAAGAATCCGAGCGGATTAAAAAGGGGCACGAGATTAAACCGCCCCCATTTCCTGTGCTAAGGAAATGGGGGCGGTTCACACCGGCCTTTATCTTTTTCGACAGCCTCGTTTGACTCGCGCTACACCAGGCGCATGGCCTCCTGGACAGCACCGTAAAGGTTGGCGTCGTTGCCGAGCTCGGCCACCTTTATCTGCGGCACAGGAATGCCGGCAAGGGTCCCTTCGTAACCCGCGAGGGCCAGCGGCATCTGCGCACGCAGGGCATCGACGAGCTCGGGATGGCACGAGATGCCGCCTGCGATCACAAAGACCTCGGGGTCGAGCACGGCCTGCAGGTTGATGAGCTGTCCGTCAAAGGCGCGAGCGTAGCGGTCGAGCGCGCGCTGCGCCGCCATGTCGCCATCCGCGATCCACTCAAAGACGCGGCGGCCGTCCACCGGAGAACCCGCAGGCAGGCCCTTCTCGGCAATGGCGGCATCACGGAGCGCACGCCAACCGCCCGAACCCGCAAAGGAGTTTTCCGTGCTCGCGGAAGTCGTGACATCATTGCACAAGAAGCTGAACTCGCCTGCAAAGCAGTGCGCGCCGCGCAGGACCTTGCCGTCGATGACGATACCGCCGCCGATGCCCGTGCCGATAGCGAGCACCACGCCAAAACGCGTCCCACGCAGAGCGCCAGCCGCATACTCACCGAGTGCACAGCACTTACCGTCGTTATTGACGGCAACCGGCACCCCCAGCGCCTCGCGCATGAGCTTTCCCAGTGGGCAGCCGTCCATAAACGTGAGCGCACCGCCGCGATGGATCGTTCCCGCGACGTCTCCCTCGTAGAGACCACTCATTTAAGTACGTCCCCAATGACCAGTCAAAAATGGGCCATGTGTCCCAGTTGTGGAGGCTCCTTGAGCCGTCTGGGTATCGTGAAAGATCGTGCACTCCCCCATCATCAAAAGTGACACACGCTACCTGTTGATGGGAGGCAGCCATGGGCTTCTTTGACAAGATGTTCGAGAAGAAAGAGTGCGCGATTTGCGGTACCGAGCTGGGGCTTTTGGGGAAGACCAAGATCAACGAAGGCTACCTGTGCAAAGAGTGCGTCGGCAAGCTCTCCCCCTTCTTTGGCGGATATCGTTCCAGCACCGCGAACGATATCCGTGAGCAGCTCGCCTACCGAGAGGCCAATGCCGAGCGCCTGGCGTCGTTCAACCCCACGCGCACGCTTTCTGCCGGGCGCACCAACATCATGCTCGACGAAGACGCGGGCCTGCTGATCATCACTTCGCAGAGCCGCTGGCGTGACGCCAATCCCGACATCATCGAGTTCTCGCAGGTACTTGGCTGCGACATGGATATCGACGAGCATCGCACCGAGATCTATCGCGAGACCAAGGACGGCGAACGCGAGAGCTACAACCCGCCGCGTTATGACCTGGATTACGACTTCAATCTGACCATCCATGTCAACACGCCGTACTTTACCGAGATCAACCTACGCGTGAACGACTCCACCATCGATCAGCGCGGTTCCATCGAATACCGCGAGGCCAAGCGCCAAGCAACCGAGGTCCGCGACGCGCTGGTGCAGCTGCGCCAGGAGACGCGCGACAGCGTCGTGGCCGCCAAGGCCCCCAAGACCGCGGTCACCTGCCCCTTCTGCGGTGCAACCACCATTCCCGATGCCAGCGGGCGCTGCGAATACTGCGGCGGCGCCATCGGCGCATAGCCTCCGGCAGCGAAAGGACCGATCATGGCCTTCGAGAGCGTCAACTATCAGTGCCCCGCGTGTGGCGGCCCCCTTCACTTTGCCAGTGCCGAGCAAAAGCTCGTCTGCGACTACTGCGACTCGCGCTTTGAAGTCGAAGAAGTCGAGGCCCTCTATCGCGAGCGCCAGGACAAGGCCGATGCCAAAGCCGATGCCGCAGCCGCGGCTCCCAAACCTGCTGTCGACGATGCCGTGCAGGAGCTGGCTCAAAACGCCGGCTACATCTGCTCGTCGTGCGGTGCCGAGCTGGTCTCGGACGGCACCGTCGCCGTCACCACCTGCCCATACTGCGGCAACTCTGCCGTGGCACCCGGACAGCTCTCGGGCGATTTCTCACCCGACCTGGTGATTCCGTTTAAGCTCGGGCGCGACGATGTCATGGCCGCGCTCAAAGACCACTACAAGGGCAAAATCCTGCTGCCCAAGAGCTTTGCCACCGGCAACCACATCGACGAGGTCCAAGGCGTTTACGTGCCGTTTTGGCTCTACGGCGCCCGCGTGGACGGCGAAGTGTACTTTGATGCGACCAACGAGACCGTAACCGAAGAATCCGACCGCACCGTCACGACCACCGACCACTACGATGCCTACCGCAAGGGAAATATCTCGTTTGAGCGCGTGCCCGTCGACGGATCGTCCAAGATGCCCGACGGCCATATGGACGCCATCGAGCCGTTTGACTACGACGCGCTGCGCCCGTTCTCGGTCGCTTATATGCCCGGCTACATCGCCAACCGCTACGACGAGGATTGCAAAACCTGCAAGGCGCGCGCCGAGCGTCGTATGGAAGAAAGTACGATTTCGGCCCTGCGCGAGACCGTCGTCGACGAGTATGACGACGCCACGGTTGAAAGCAAGCAGCTCGACTACACCTGGGAAGACAGCGACTACGCCCTGTTCCCCGTGTGGATGCTCTCCACCTCGTGGAACGGCAAGAGTTACCTGTTTGCCATGAACGGCCAGACCGGTCGCATGGTCGGCGAGCTCCCCTGCTCCAAGCCCAAGCTCGCCATCGCCTCGGTGCTGTTCTTTGCGATCGGGTTTGTCCTCTCCCAGATCCTCTTTATGGGAGAGAACGCCTTCAATCCGGACTACCTCACCTTCGATGTCGAGGGCATCCTCATCAACATCGTCGCGCCGCTGATCATCGTGATCATCGCAGACGTGCTGCTGGTGGGCCAGCTCAAGACGGCCAACGAGGCCACCCACGCCGATTGCTACTGCGGCGAGCTCGACCTGACCGAGAAGCACGACACCTTCAGCCACACCGAGACCACCGTTGTCATGAAGGACAACAAGGACGATTAGCCATTCTGACCAATACCACCCGGCCTTTGACGAGAAAGGAAGATCACCATGGGACTCTTGAAAGCTGGATTGGGCGCTGCCGGCGGCGTCATGGCCGACCAGTGGAAGGAATTTATCTATTGCGAATCGATGCCCGCTGACGTCTTGGCCTGCAAGGGCAGCAAGCGCACCGGCGGCCGCAGCTCCAACACGCGCGGCGAGGACAACGTCATCTCAAACGGCTCCGTCATCGCCGTCAACGACGGCCAGGGCATGCTCGTGGTGCAAAACGGCAAGATCATCGAGGTCGCGCTGGAGCCCGGCGAGTTCGTCTTTGACACCGGCAGCGAGCCGAGCGTCTTTAGCGGCAACCTGGGCGACTCCATCAAGGAGACGTTCGCCAATATCGGCAGCCGCTTTACCTTTGGCGGCGACGCAGGCAAGGACCAGCGCGTCTACTTCATCAACACCAAGGAGATCGTCGGTAACAAGTACGGCACCGCCTCGCCCGTGCCTTTCCGCGTGGTCGATAACATCATTGGCCTGGACGTCGACATCTCCGTTCGCTGCAACGGCGAGTATTCGTACCGTATCACCAACCCGCTGCTGTTCTACACCAACGTGTGCGGCAACGTGACCGATAGCTACACGCGCGATAAGATCGACAGCCAGCTTAAGTCCGAGCTGCTCACCGCTCTGCAGCCCGCCTTTGCCAAGATCTCGGAAATGGGCATTCGCTACAGCGCCATCCCCGGTCACACCACCGAGCTCGCCCGCGCGCTCAACGAGGTCCTCTCGGCCGACTGGCGCGACCTACGTGGCGTCGAGATCGTGAGCTTTGGCGTCAACTCCATCGCCGCCTCGCAAGAAGACGAGCAGATGATCAAGGACCTGCAGAAGGCCGCAGTCATGCGCGATCCCACCATGGCGGCCGCCAACATCGCCAGCGCCCAGAGCGACGCGATGCGCGCGGCAGCGGCCAACCCCAACGGCGCGATGGCAGGCTTTATGGGCATGGGCATGGCAGGTGGCATGGGCGGCATGAACGCTAGCCAGCTGTTCGCCGCCGGTCAGGCACAGCAGCAGGCTGCCCCGCAGCCGGCTCCCGCCCCCGCACCGGCACCCGCTGCCGTACCTGCGGCCGGCGCATGGACCTGCAGCTGCGGCGCCACCAACACCGGCAAGTTCTGCTCCGAGTGCGGCAGCCCCGCACCCGCCCCGGCACCGGCCAAGTGGTTCTGCCCCAATTGCGGTAGCGAAAACGTCGGCAAGTTCTGCAGCAACTGCGGAACGCCCAGGCCCTAACCCCTCTATCTGGTAATTGGCGGGGGATCCGCCACCCCCGCATTTGCTTCTATGGGTTTCGTTCGATGAAGGAGGACACCATGAAGACAACGTTCAAAAAGTCCGCGCTCGCATTCCTGACATGTATCTTGGCGCTCGCCTTTGCCCTGACGGGCTGCAGCGGCGGCGGCAAAGACCCCAAGGCCAACTTCGTCGGCAGCTGGCAGTACTCGGGTGGAGCCTTGGACGGCGAAGAGCTCACCGATGAGTACATGGATATGCTCAAGGAGTGGGGCCTCAACTGTATCCTGATCCTCGACGAAGACGGCACGGGCGTCCTCGACATGTTCCTTGAGGTCGCCGACCTGAAATGGGAGGCCAAGGACGCCACCACCGTAACGATTACCGCCGAAGATGAGTCGCACGACCTGAAGCTCAAGGACGACAAGCTCGTCCTGGAGGTGGAAGGCGACAAGCTTATCTTTACGAAGTCCGACAAGGATCTGTCCGGTACGGTGAAGAAGGATCGCGAGAACGCCGAGAAGGAAGAAGAGATCGATGAGGCCGTCGAAGACGACGACGTCCAGAGCATCGAAATCTCCCCCGCCGTCACCGTCGCCGATGACGACCTGTGCACCATCACCATCACCGAGAAGTTCAAGGACGACTGGGGCGACATCGGCTTTGTCGTCAACATCACCAACAAGAGCGACAAGGACCTGACCTTCTACGCTCCTTCCGGCAAGACCAACGTCAACGGCACCATGAAGGAACCCTGGTTCTCGGCTCACCTGATGCCCGGCACCAACGCCACCGAGGAATTCACGTTCTCGAGCGGCGAGCTTGACAGCCTTGACGACCTCGTCAATACGACCATCGGCATCGACGCCTACCTGACCGATTCCTACGAGGACGTCGCCTCTTACACCGCAACCATCGCGTAACGGCACGTAACATCAGCCGCGGATTGGCGGACACATCCGCGCACACCAGACGGGGCCGCAGGAGTTGATCCTGCGGCCCCGTCGTTTTTATGCCGATACGCAACGAGCGTTAGCGCTCCATGTTGGGAACGATGCTGCCTTCGGTCACCGCATGCACGGCAAGACGCATGATGTTGTCGTAGCCGGTCTTGCTCAGGATCTCCGAGATGCGGCGCTTGATGGTGCCCTCACTCATAAACAGCTCGGCCGCGATCTCGCGGCGGCTCTTGCCCTCGCAGGCGAGGCGCAAAATCGACAGCTCGACATCGTCGAGTGCCGCCGTACCCGAAAAAATGCTCTCGGGCGGCTTGGGAAACGTGCAATAGCCCGCCAGCGTAGAGCGCATCACGGCGAACAGCTCGTCGATACCGACGTTCTTGTACACAAAGCTGTCGACGCCCGCCTCGCGGGCCTGATCGACAAAGGTGATCTCGGGCATGCCGGTCATGATAATGATGCGACACTCGGGCAGTTGCTCCTTGATGCGCGCCGCCGCCACGATGCCGTTTGAATCGTGTTCGGTGCACACGTCCATCAGTATCATGTCAGGGCGCTCCTTGAGCGCGACACCCAAGGCCTCGGAGGCATCGGCGATCGCGGCGACGACGGTCATATCGGGCTGGTCGCCAACGGAGCGCGCCAGGCTTTCGCGCAGGATGGCCTGGTCTTCGACTATAAGGACGCGGATCATGAGCTTCTCCTTTGGGGCGTGTCGTTGGCGTTAAGCGGAATGGACACCGCAAGCGTAAAGGGCGGGGCGGCGTGGACCTCTAGGCTGCCACCCAGACCTTGTGCGACATGCCTCATACCTGGGATACCCGTTCCCTCGCGATACGATACGGGGGCCGGGGACCCGTCGTTAGAAATCGTCATGTGCGCGACGGTGCCAACATCCGTCCCCTCCTGCCACAGGCGCACGTGGACCCGATGCGCCTGTGCATGCTTGGTGGCATTGGTCGAGGCCTCGCGGATAATCTGCAAAAATGCGGCGGCGACACGCGCGTCCTCAGGCAGCACACCCTCGACATCGATCTGCACACTCACCAGGCCAAAAGCATGGACGATATCACCCAGCTGCTCTGCAGGCTCGCTGGCACCGCCACTGCGCAAATCGGCGGCAATTGAGCGTAGCAACGGGTCAATCTGCTCGAGCGACTCATCGTCCAGACGCCCCTCCTCCAAATAGCGATGAAGAATGGACAGGCGCTGCCCGATCACATCGTGAACGCGGGCGCGCATACGTAGGTAGGCCGCATTGTCGGCAACTTTTTTGACTTCTTCGATCTGGGTCTGGAGTTCTTTGCCCGCAAGCTCAAGCAGGTGATTGGCTTGCGCCAGGCGGTCGTGGGCATGCGCATACTCCGTCACATCCAGTCCAATAATGCGCTCAAAGAGGCGGCCCGAAACCATAACTTCGTCGTGCACAAATAGGCGAATCTCGGCGGGAGAAATCTCGACCACCGCGCGAGCCTCACCAAAACGGTCCAAGTTAATCCGCACACGATTCCTACTGCTTTCGGGCATTTGCATGCTGAGTTTGCGAAGGTCGTTCCACGTACTGCTCATATCGCCCAGGTCGGTGGGCATATGGAGCTCTACGAGGTTTTTGCGCATGCAGCGGTTCATGAGCAGCGGACGGCCCCTCGGGTCCAGATACAGGATGCCCACGGGGATCACGTTGATGGTTTCAATCGTCGAGAACGCGGTGATATCCTCCTGGCGGTTACGGACGTCCATCAAGAGCGCCGCGATGGAACGGAACAGGAAGAACGCTCCCTCTGCGATAAGGACAACGGTCCACGCCGAGCCCATGGCAAAAACCACCGGCGGTGTAACGGCGACAACAAGCAGCAGCTCGACCAGCATGACGGGGCGACGATAGTGCACCATAAGTACCACGCCGTAGGCAAAGATCGCGGCATTGAGCCACAACGCTCCGCCCATTGCCCTGGCGCAAACGTCAAGCGGTGCCACCAAATACGAGCCAGACGACGCGAATAAGATGAGCGCCGAAATCATCAGGTGAAGCACAAGGCTCGCCTCGTAGACGCAAATCACATTACGGTTATAGGACGAGCGGCGCGATGCGATGAGCGGGACGTGAATCGTCTGCAGGCACGCAGCCAGGGCAAAGACAACATCGAGCGCAACGATTTGGGGAAGGATGAGCGAAATCTGCATCGTCACTCACCCGCCCTCGGCATCAAGACGATCATGCGCAGCTGACCGGGCTCGCCCTCAAGGCGGTATGCCACGTTTCGCCCTTGCAGAGCGCCTTCGAGCTCTTGCGCAGCGGGCGTCTGCGAAAGATCTTCATCATCGTTGGAAAAAAGCGTGGCGCGCAGCTCGACACTGCATCGGTCATGGTCGCCCAAGTGATACATAAGCGCCGGATGGTCGGTGGCGTAGGCAAAAAACGCAAAGTCATACACGCAGTCGTACAGGGCGCTTACCGTACTGGCGTGCAACGGGCGCCGTATGGCGATAATCGAGGCGCAATCGATATCGATGGTGCGCAGGTCGCTTGCGAGCTCGTTGGCGATGAGCTGAATGCGATCGCGATCAAAACCGCTCTCCCCGTGCTGTGCCAACGTGAGCGACCCCTTGCGCTTGCAATAGGCGACGAGCATCTTGGCGCGCTGCAGCATGCGGTAACGCTCGTGCGAAGACGCTTCGTCGGTCAACGACGGCAGCGAGCTCAGCAGGTCGTACATCCCTTCGAGCGCGCGGGCAAGTGCTTGGTCCACGTCTTGGGCAAGCAAGGTCTCTGCCTCTTGATCTGCCAAATGCGTCTTAAGGTCGTAGTCGGCGGTGAGCAGCTCGTTTTGACGCTGCAGCTCCATGCGACGATGTGCCAGTTCACGGTTAAGCTCGTTGAGCTCCGACACGTCTTGGGCAAGCAGGGCCGATCCGCCCAGCAGCGGAAAGGCACGGTACATCACATTGGGATCGGACGCCACGGCAAAGGCATGGGCGCGGCCGTGCTCCTGGGTCCGCAACTCCTCGCGCACGCCTACCGGCATTGGCTTTGACACCGGCGTGGCATAGACCTCCTGCAGGTCGCGCGTTAGAACTTTGAGGTCGAGCGGCAAGGTGTCGAAGATGCCGGCTATGTCGTGATACGACGGAATGACACCGCAATCGAGACAGATTTCCATCGCCACCACGCACAGGACGCAATAGACGAGCGAAAAGTTGAGCCTCCATGCCCAGGGCACGCGCAGAGCATACGAGACGGCAAAGAATGCGCCGCCCAGCAGCACGAGCGCCGCCGTGCCCGAGAAACGCTGGATGCGAAAGGACGAGGACCGACCAACCAGGATAAAAAAGGCCACGAAGTCGAAGACCGTCCACACGAGAACGACAAAATAACCCCAGCCGTACGTGTAATCGTTACTCCAGGTGTCGCTTGTACGGTCAAAGCGGAAGACCTGCTGATGAAAATCGTTGGTGAGCACAAATCCGATAAGCAGGATGGCCGCAATCCACAGCGCAGCGCAGTAGCGGCGACCCAGGCGGTGTTGCTCCAGGCCCGCAAGGCGCAGACCACACAGCTGATAGAGCAGCGGAATGAGCGTCATGGGCACGTAGTACAGGTACCACAGCACGGTGGCATAGAACGGCGCGAACGACTTGTACTTGAGAATGACTTCGATCATCCACAGGGCGCAGATGGTGGCGATGGCAACAAGGCGGCGGCGCAACACATAGTCCAAACAGCGCAGATAGACCGACACGCCCCAGATTGAAAATATAATTGCGGCGACAAGCAGCGGGAGAGAGCTCGAGTGGACGAGCGCATCCACGACCTCTTCGGACACCTTGCTATAGGCGGGCACGGCATTGGAAAGCTTGGAATCGGAGGCGAACAACGCCGGCAAGACTGCCAAAAGTATAAGGAACAGCGCGGTGGTGACACCGGCGACAGCAAAGACGCGGTGGCGATATGCACGGTGCGTTATACCAACTAGGAATCGCGGCATGGCGAACAGCCTGCCGCCCCTGGGATCCGCAACCGGCGCGGTCCGGGCGGCCGCGTGGCCGATATGTCGCTCGCGGGTACCCATAGTGCCTTTAGTGTACCGACAGATGGGTCGAAAAAGCGGGCCGCATGTCCCAAAATCCGCAGACGGCAAGGCGTCCGGCGAGCACATACTCGCCGGGCGCCTTGGTCAGGAGGCCATGAGGATGAGCACGCGAAATTCACAGCGGTCAGGCCCGCCCCCCTAAGGGCCTGAGGTGCTCAAGATTGGGAGCGACAAGCCCGACGAAGCGTACTTAGGTACGCGAGGAGGGTTGGAGCCCCAAGGTTGAGCGCCTCAGTGCCCTTAGGAAAGGTCCTCACCATTAGAAGCAATAACCTTCTTGTACCAGTCGAAGCTCTTCTTTTTGGAGCGCTTGAGGGTGCCGTTGCCTGCGTCGTCGCGGTCCACGTAGATAAAGCCGTAGCGCTTGGACATCTCGCCCGTGCCGGCGCTCACCAGGTCAATCGGGCCCCAGGTGGTGTACCCCAGCAGGTCAACGCCGTCATCGGTCACCGCGTCGCGCATGGTCTGGATGTGCTGGCGCAGGAAGTCGATACGGTAGTCGTCGTTGATGGAGCCATCCTCCTCGACAACATCCTTGGCGCCCAGACCGTTCTCGACCACAAACAGCGGCTTCTGATAACGGTCGTACAGGTCGTTGAGGGTGATGCGGAAGCCCAGCGGATCGATGGCCCAGCCCCACTGGCTCTCCTGCAGGTAGGGATTCTTGGCGCCGGCGAAGGCATTGCCCTGGGTGCGCTCGACATCGGGGTTATCGGCACCGGCGGAGCAACGGGTGCTGTAATAGCTAAAGCTGATGAAGTCGACGGTGTTGGCGGCCAGGATCTCGCGGTCCTCGTCCGTCATACCCACATCGATTCCCAGACGCTCGAGCTTCTTGACGGCATAGGCCGGGTAGTAGCCACGGCTCTGGACGTCGACGAAGAAATAGTTGCTCTGGTTGTCGAGCTGCGCCTGGCGCACATCGCCCGGACGGCAGCTGTAGGGGTAGTAGCTACCTGCGGCAAGCATGCAGCCGATCTTGACCTCGGGGTCAATCTCGTGGGCAATCTTGGTTGCCCAAGCGCTGGCGACGAGCTCGTTGTGAGCGGCCAGGTACTCGACAGCCTCCTTGTTCTCGCCCTCCTCAAAGACCAGACCGGCACCCATAAACGGCAGGTGCAGGATCATATTGATCTCGTTGAAGGTGAGCCAGTACTTCACCAGACCCTTGTAGCGGGTGAAGATCGTGGTCGCGAGGCTCTTGTAGAAGTCGATGAGCTTGCGGTTGCGCCAGCCGCCGTACTCCTTGATGAG
>URTB01000014.1 GCA_900550595.1 uncultured Collinsella sp. | reverse complement strand
TACACCTCTCTATTCGTCGGCAGCGTCAGATGTGTATAAGAGACAGGCTCGCGACCCTCGCGGCGGGCGGCGACATCGACATTCCCGTGCTGTTGGCCAAGCAGATCACCCTGGGCGTGGGACTGGGCCTTGCCATCGGCTGGACATCCAGCCGCCTGATTGAACGCGCGCACGCAACGGCCGAGGGCGCGCAGACCATCTTTTTGTTCGCCGTGGCGATCGTTGCCTACGCGCTGCCGAGCTACCTGGGCGGCAACGGCTTTTTGGCCGTATACCTGGCAGGCATTGTGCTGGGTGCAAGCGACATCACCGGCAAGGTCGAGATGGCCCACTTCTTTGATACCCTCACCGAAATGGCCGAGATGACCATCTTCTTTTTGCTGGGCCTGCTCGTCACGCCCGCGCGCCTGCCGCAAATGCTGTTGCCGGGCCTGGCGCTCATGGCGTTTATGCTCTTCGTGAGCCGCCCCATCGCCGTCGGCCTGCTGTTGGCGCCCTTTAAGACCAATCCTCGCCAAGTCGCGCTCGTAAGCTGGGCGGGTCTGCGCGGCGCGGCTTCGGTCGTGTTTAGCCTCTTTGCCGTGGTGGTCGGTATTCCCGGTGGGCACGACCTATTTGACCTGGTCTTTGTGATTGCCGTGTCGAGCATTGTAGTGCAGGGCTCGCTGCTACCGGCAGTGGCGAAAAAGCTCGACATGATCGACGCGGAAGGCGACGTGCGCCGCACGTTTAACGATTACCGCGACGAGGACGGCATGTCGTTCGTTAAGCTCAAGGTAGGCGCGGGCCATCCGTTTGCCGGGCGCTCGCTCGCCGATATTGGCAGCGTCGCCGACATGCTCGTGGTCCTGGTGCTGCGCGACGGTGCGCACCCGGTGCTACCCAACGGCGATACCGTAATTGAGGAAGGAGACCTTCTGGTGATGGCCGCGCCGACGTTTGAAGAGCGTGCCGAGGTTACGCTGCGTGAGGTCACCGTGACGCCCCACGGTCGCCTGGCCGGCCAGCGTCTTCGCGATGTGCCGCAAGGCAAGCACCCCTTTATCGTGGTGATGCTCAAACGCGACGGCCAAACCATCATCCCCGACGGCAATACCCTCATATACGCCGGCGACGAAGCCGTCATTGCCACGCTAGCGTCGTAGCCATCCCCACCCATAGGTTGCGGTGAAATAGGGACTGAATAGGCCTTCTAGCAGCCTAAACAGTCCCTATTTCACCGCAAGTTATTGAGGGGATGAGGTTGAAGTTCAATCGCGGCTACCAGTCCTCGTCTGCGCCGTAGTCATCGTCCGCGTCGTCTTCGACGGCAAAGTCTCGGAGGTCGAGGCCTTCGCGTTCGGCTCGGGCTAGGAGCTCTTGGGGCGAATCGTCCTCGATATCCACTACGTCGAGCATGGCGGCCGGAAAGCCCACGCCGGCTGCACTCCCCGCGCGATCGAGCAGACTCTCGCGCAGCTGGTCTACATCAACGTCGATCTTCATGGTGAAACCCCCTATCGGGCAATCGCGAACGAACAAACCGCACGCCCAAATGGGGTGCAATAAACCCCAGATACGGCCATAATAAAACAATGAACATCAGGGAGGTTGCGGACGATGGATAAACTCGATGTCATGACGAAACAAGTCAGGGACTTTTGTGTTGCACGCGACTGGCGCAAATATCACACGCCAAAAGAGCTCGCCATCGGCATGGCAACTGAGTCCTCCGAGCTCCTTCAGCTCTTTCGTTTTATAAGCGACGAGCGCATTGCAGAAATGTTCGAAGACGCCGAGCAACGTCAAGCCATCGAAGACGAAATTGCCGACACGCTCCTTTTCCTCCTGCGTTTCGCTGATTTAAATGAAATCGACCTGCCAGCGGCGCTTTCGTCCAAACTCAAGCGCAATGGCGAACGCTACCCCATCAACGCATCATCTGTCGAATACAGAAAGGCAGGCCACCGTGAGTAATGAGTTCGCCCTTCGGCAATACACGCTTCCCCTGCCCCAACCCTTTGAGACAAGCGAATCGCTTCAGGACTTTGGCACGCCAAAGCCTGGAGCCCATCATGACGAGAGTTGGCCCGTCCTTTACATTCTTACCAACAGCAGAAACAAGACGGCATACATCGGTCAAACAACCAACTACCAGCGCCGTATGAAACAACACGCTGCAAACGTGGACAAGGACTTCGACCGGACCCTTCTGATCGACAATCCCACCTTCAACCAATCCGCAACGTTCGAGTTCGAGAATCGACTTATTGAGCTGTTCTGTGCTGACGAAAAATACCAGGTCACCAATGCCAACAACGGCTATGCCCAATTCGATTATTTTGAGCGGCCTCAGTATCGCCAGAAGTTCCGAGACCTCTGGACAAAGCTTCGAGAAGAAAACTACGCGATTCATCCGATTGAAGAGCTCGAGAACTCCGATCTGTTCAAGTTCTCACCTTTCAAGACGCTTACGCCCGACCAATACGAAACGATCGAGACGATTTTTAAACGTCTCGAACAGGAGCATGAAGACGCAAAACATGGCGGCTCAAAAAGAGAACGTATAACCGTCGTGAATGGCGCACCGGGAACAGGTAAAACAATCCTCGCCATCAGTCTCATGTTCAAAATCAAAAATGAGCCCAACCTTTCCGGCCTGCGAGTCGGTTTTGTCACCCCCATGGATTCCCTGAAGAAGACCCTCAGGAAACTCACGCACTTCCTTCCAGGGTTAAAGCCTGGCGATATCTTGAGCCCCAGCGATGTTACCAAAAACGATCGGTATGACATCCTGCTTGTTGACGAAGCACATCGACTAGGTAATTATCTAAGCATGGGCTCCGGCATCAAGGCCTTCTATAACACCTGCGATCGTCTCGGCCTCCCACATACGAGCAACCAGATTGACTGGATATTCAAATGCTGCGACAAGGCGTACCTGTTCTATGACCCCAAACAGCAGGTTCGCGCATCCGGACTCAATCGAGACGGCCTTGAACAGCGACTTAACCAACTCGAAGAAGCGAAAATTGAAACCGAAGAATTCAACTTGAGCACCCAAATGCGAGTGCGCGGCGGCGATGAGTATCTCGACTTTGTATATGATCTACTCGATAACAAAGCGTATATGCATGCCGGCATGAAATTCAAGAATCTCTTTTCATCGGAGCCTTACGATTCGCGAATCGGGGATCCGAACAGCGATACCCCCAGATACCAGTTTGGAATCGTCAACCAATTTGAGGATTTCTGTTCCCTACAGCAAGCCAAGGAAGAAGAAGTTGGTCTATCCCGCATGACGGCAGGTTTTGCGTGGAAGTGGGAAACAAAGAAACACAAAGACGCGTTCGACATCGTCATTGAGGGCATTTCTAAACGTTGGAACTCGAGTCAAAAGGATTGGGTTAACTCCCCCAACGCCGTCAACGAGGTCGGATGCATCCACACGGTACAGGGCTACGACCTCAACTACGGCTTCGTAATTCTGGGGTCAGACATTTACTACGACACCGATAAAGGAGCCGTCTGCGTTAGCAAAGCGAATTTCAAAGATGCCGTCGCAAAGAAAAAGGCAAGCGACGACGACCTACGAAAGATCATCGTCAACGCCTACTACGTTCTCATGACGCGCGGTATGCTGGGAACGTTTCTTTATGTATGCGACCCGGCGCTCAAGGAGTATTTGTCACGGTATATCCCGGTGATATAGACACCGCTCGCACATAATGCAATTACAGCGCAGGCGGACTCGGCCAGCGTATGTGGATTCGTAATGAACACGGGAAACATCCCTGCTCGAAAAACAGCTAGATCCTCCGAGCGGCAGACCAAATCGTCCTGGCCATTAATAGCGCGCGCTTCGATACCGCAATCAAGCAGTCTACGACGTAAGTCAACCATACCCTTGACAAAGATGCACCAGACAATGACCGGGCGCCCTTGGGACACAAGATCCTCAATCAGAGAGAGCAACGACTCCGCTTGAAGGAAGCTCCTGCTGAGCGGGTCATGCCCACAATTTGGTCTGAATAGTCGACCGCCTCAACCTCGCCGGCTTCCTCGTCCTCCTCGATAATCCAGCGATATTCCTCGGGATCGAGCGTCTTGAGCAAGTCAGGTTGATCGTTCTCAAGCTGGAGCACGCGCAGCATTAACTAGCCTCTAGCGCACGCGAACAAATCGCAGACTTGGCCATCGATTCCCTTCCCTATTTATGATATAAAGCTATTGGGCGACTCGGATTTCAAGCCGCCCAATAGCTTAGGGATTTCCCTAGCATCAGACCCTGAATCCTCGACGAAACAGGGCCGAGATACCTAGCATGTCATTTGGGTATGGCCGTACCGCAAGGGGCGGCTTCCGGAAGCCGGGGGAGCTCCCCGGTACGGGCAAGTGCACCAGCCCTAGTGTTAAACGCCGAGCAACATGCGCAACGCGTTTGATGCGCCTCTTCACTTGGGAAAATCGTAGGAGTCGTTTCCAAACGATGTCACAATTGGCCCTTCTCGGCTCAGCAAATCCGCCAATCGTTGCGTTTATTAAAGCCGGAAAAGACCGTAGCGAACAGCGACACACTCCCACCCGAACCCTAGCTTACTACAGATCAAAGCTAGTTTGAATTTCATCAGCCCAATCAAGCAATACGCCAGGTTCGATAACCAATCGCATAGTCAGGTTATTTTTCTTATCTTCTAGAATGGCGTATTTACCAGCATCAGTTACTCTGCCATGGGCGAGTGAGTTGCGAATATGTTTGATAATGCAATCAAAATCGCATTCCGGCGACCCCTTTTGCATGTTATTCGGCACATGTCGGCAGAAAAAACCTTTTGAGCGGTCGGGAACAAAAGTCTCATCGGATAAACAAGCTGCATCCAAGTCACGAATCTTTTGAGATAGGTCGCGAAACGAATAGAAAATGAAATCGGATTCAACACAACCCGCCCTTTTGCACAAATGCCGCACCAAATCGCGCTTAACAGTCTCGGACAATGAATTTGGTAAATCGATAGAAAGGGGTGAAGTGTGTACCGGAGCAGCATAGTAAAGAAAGAACTCGAGCATTTTTGAAGCATCAGAATCCGAGTAAACGGAGAATACGCCCTTATTTGCCATTTCTTGGCATATTGACACCGCAACCACCCCATTTATCAAAAAAAACTTCAACCAATTATTCTAAAGAGATACGTCGTTCATTTGAGTATCAAATTCACGAATGGCATTCTTGCCAAACACCACCCTACCGCCCCAACTCCTTAAGCGCCTGCATGGACGCCGCACGCGTCTCGGCGTAGGCAAGACGTGCGTCGCTCAGCTGCTTATCGAGCTGATCGACCTGGCCGCTCATTTCCTTAATCTGCTTGCCGATTTCTTCAATCCTGGTAAACGCCTCCCAGTTGCGCTCGCCGGAAAGCTTTTGATACTCCCGGCGTAACACCAGCAGCTGGGTAAGCAGGGCTTCGCGCGACCTATCGAGCTCTTCCATCTTGTCGCGCGCGGCCTTTACCTCCCTTGCGATGCGCAGCTTTTCCTGCTCTTTTGCAGAGGGCTCGGGGTCAGGCTCCGATGCAGGCCCTGGCGTTTGCGCGGGCTCGGGCTCGGACTCGGGCTCAATGTCAGGCTCGAGCTCTGGCACCGTCTCGGAAACCCGCTCAGGCGACACCTCGGGGCTACCCTCAGACGCCGTCTCGAGCTCGGGCTCAGATTCCTGTTCAACGTCGAGCGTCTCCTCGGGTTCGGGCTCCGCGAGAGCCGTTTCGCTCATCTCCAAAAGCGCGCAGATCCCCGGCTCCGTCGCGGGGCGCGGTTCAAACACCGTAGCGACTACGCTGCTGCTCAGCATCGCGCTCTGCGAGCAAAGTACCGCTCGAAAGCGCCGCATAAGAAAGCCAAACCCTGAAATCTGCTGCGCCAAGCGCTCGTCATAGGCAACGCAAATCTTGTCCTCGCCTGTTTGGCGCACCGAGAGCCAATCACCCACGCACATGAGCTGCACCAGCGTGATAGGCGTCAGATCGCCCTCAAAGAGCAGCTGCAGACGGGGTGAGACGTCATCGCGAGGAACGACAAGCTCGGTATGCTTCTCGAGCTCAACAAGCGTGGTGCCAACATATTGGCACAAATCGATGTTGCTCGGAACGTCCGTAAAATGCTCGCGCGCATGACCCAGGAGTCCCTCGCTTTTGTCGGTGTTGACACGAATGCGTTTAACGGCGTGCGACGACCCATCCCACGTCACGTCGGAATGCGTTAAGAACAGCCAGCCGTCGCAAAACAGCTCCATGGCAAAGATGGGAAAGGCTTTCTGCATCGTTTACATCTCCTTGCGTTCTTGCGTATCGTCCGCGATGCCTTGATCACTAACCTCGCTCCGCTGGCCCTCGTCGTCAAACAGGCCCTTAAACACCAGTTCCAGATCGCGCTCGTCGGTATAGCCGGGTTCCAGCGTGCCGCGGTCGATCGAGTCGAGCATGACCTGCTCTTTATGCAGCAGCCGCTCGTAGATATTGCGGTCGAGCGACCACGGCCCGCCACGGCGTTCGTACACAGCGCGCAGATAGTGGTACTGCGTGTACTGTTCTTGCGGCAGGCCCAGGCGGTGGATGCGATCCTTGGACTGCAGCAGGTGCACCAGGTTGTAGCTGCACTCAAAGTAGACAGCGTCGTGGCACACGCCGTGAAGCGAGACCGACTCTGCCAGCGTGTGCGGGTTGGTGACCAACACGCTCGTCTCCCCTGCCTTAAACGAATCGATGACGCGGGCGCGCGCGGGCATGTCGGTCGACCCGCTGATAGCGCGAGCCGTAATGCCGCGCCCGTGCAGCTCGTGCACCACATTGCGAATGCTGCGCTTAAAGATGCACCACACAATGACCGACTTGCCCTGGGCTACCAGCGACGCAACCAGATCCAGGCAGGCGCCCATCTTGGCCGTAGGGCGGTCATCCACCTGCAGGCCTTCCAGCGCTTTGCCCGCACCTGCCTGAACCTCGCCGTCAAACAAGTCGACATAGTCGCCGGCGCTCAGATCCTCGGCCAGCATGCGCGGGTCGGACGAAAGCTGCAGCAGGCGAATGATCATCTCGAACGGCTCGCCCGAAAGCGTGAGCAGCACCTTTTGAAATAATTGCTGCTCCCAGCGATCAACCGCCACATCGACCAGATGGTCCTCGTTGGCCTGCGGCACGCCCAGCTGATACTTATTGGTGCGGCAAAAGAACGGCGCGATGGACTCGTTAATATGCTCAACGTCATCCTCGCTCGTCGACTTAAGGGCATTGGCACTCATGCCAAAGTACCAGTTGTAGTCGCGCGGCCATAGGCAGTGGAGCAGGTTGTATAGGTCCTCAAACGAGTTGGGAATCGGCGTACCGGTAAGCGCGATAAAATACGGCGCCGCCGCGGCAATCTGCACCGCGCTTGCCGCGCGCTTGCCACCCACACGCTTCACCTTGTGGACTTCGTCGAACACCACCAGGGCGCGATCGGCCGCAATACGCGCGGCCGCCTCCCCCAGCGCAACCGACTCGTAGTTGAGCAAAATCATGTCGTAGCGCTTGTAGTCGAACAGCAGGGTACTGTACTTGTCGCGCGTGGAACGACCGCGAAACTCCGGATCGTGGAAACACAGCGAACGCAAAGGGTGATCGGCCCCAAAGCAAGCCGCCCATTCGTCGCGCCACGAGCCAAAGGCGTTCTTGGGCGAAAGAACGATGATGCGATCGACCAGGTCGCGCTCGCGCAGATAGGCAAACGTGCCCAAGACCGACGCCGTCTTGCCCGAACCGGGAACGGAGAAATTGGCGCAGCGGCCCATGGCGCTCATAAAGAACGCGTCCCACAGCTGGCGGTCCTTAAGTGGGCGTTGCATCAGGGTGTCCTCTGCCTGGCAAAACTCGCCAAAGCGGTCCAAGATCGACTCATCGCGCGCCTTAATCAGCAGGCCCACGCGCGCCTTCTCGCGCAACAGGTCCTCGCGCGCGGTAAGGCCTCGCAGCAGGTCCGGATCGATTTCACAGTCCACGCCAAAGCTTGCCGCCTGCTGCAGCAGCTCGACGACGCGCTTGGCACCGGGATCTTCCATCGACAGCGAAAAGAGCACGTCCGCCTCTCGATAGCTCGGCGCATAGCGGCGCAGTGCCGAAAGCCGGATCTTCCAGACCGGCTCGCGACGCAGCTGCTCAACCGTCATGTCGAGCGGCACGACGGAAATACCGTCGTTATACGAGAGGCGCAGCTTCATTTAGGCTTCCTCGCCGCCCATCTTGTACGCAATCTTGTCCTTGATCATGCTCACCCTGGCCTCGAGCTTAGCGACCTCGGCGGCGATATTGGCTATCTCGTCCGCGGGCAGCAAGCCAAAGGTCGATTCCTCCACCTGGTCAAGATCCTTGATGGCGCGAATGATCGAGAGCGAAGGCGACTTGAGGGCCTTCGTCATCTTTGTAGTGTTTTCGGCAGACTCCATGACCTCGCGAAAAGCCGTCGCCAATTGGGCGTCGTCGCGGATCTCGGCGATGTCGGTCGACGTTACGATCTCTTTGTTCTTCAGGCGCTCGGCGACCTCAAAGGCCAGCTCGTTTTCGCGCTCGATAAAGCGATCCGCGTCGGGACCCTCCAAAATCGGCTTGATCTTACGAACAAAGCGCACGATGTCGCCCTGCGGCTCGGTAATCATGTTGGCGAAGACGATGTTCTTGACGTCCTCTTCCTGATCGTCGCTCTTGCACTTTTTAAGGACGCCCTGCAGTTCGTTGATAACGCCGGCGACCTTGAGCTCGCGCGCCAGGTGGAACTGGTCCTTGGCGTTGGCGAACTCCAAAAACTCGTTCATATACCGAGCTTTAATGATCTCCTTCTCGAGCTCCTTGGGCTCAACGCCAATGCACTGGGCGTACTCCTCCTTCGAGAGCAAGTTGGAGCTGATGATGTCGTTGTAGATACCCACCAGGCGATCGACGGGATCGTAGCCGACCTTCTCTTCCTCGCCATGCTGAATCGAGAGCTCCAGCATCTTGATCTTCTTGGAATCATTGCCCAGGCTCTCAGGCAAAATGACAGCCTCAAACCAGCCAAAGCTAGGATTTTTGGCAGCAAGACGGCGCAGACAGGTAAAGCGGCGGTTGCCGTCGACGATCAGACCGTCGGCCAGCACCACGCCGGGGCGCTCCTGCGAACGCAGGGCAATGCTGCGCTGCGTCTTTTCGATGGCGTCCTTATTGCTGTCAACGATAAAGCCCTCGATGATGTCGTTGCAGGCCGCGACGTCCAGTTCATTAAACGCGCCCTCGCCATGCTCGGCCTTGTAACGGCTAATCCACGAGGCAATGCGGTCGTTTTGCACGTTATAACGCAAGAACTCGAGCTTAATGCTGTAAACGGGATACATCTCGGGCTTGCCGTCGATCACGATTTTATGGTTGGCACCGGTCGGCTTAATATTGACGCCGTCATCGATCATCTCGAGCAGGTTCATGTTAGTTTCCTCCTATTGGTTGTTTTTGATGTACAACTTGCGCAGGTACTCTGCGTTCGCTTCCTTATTGGGCATGACCATGTCAAGGTCCACGTTATAGAACAGGCCCCTATCTTTTACGGCCCTTTGGATATCGGCGGCAGTGATGACGACGCCATACTCGTTCCGGAACGCATCAATCAGGTCTTCTACCTCGATAGGTCCTTTTTGTTTGACAACATATTCGACTGCATCGGCAGACGAAAACGTGCCCTCCTTGCGGCAGAACATACAAACGCCGCTAAAGCGGGTACGCCTGATTTGGTTGCCCGGAATAGCGTACATAATGAGTCCTTCATAAAACGTCTCGTCAAAACCGTACTCTTCAAAGACTGCGTCAAGGTCATGCTTAAAACCTTGTTTTCGCAAACTTGCCACCGTAAATGGCACCCCCGGCTCCGTTCGGGTGTACATCGCATATGCATAGATCATCAGCTGCAATTTTCTGATACCCGTCGACTGCTCTAGGTGACCGAGCGAGACAAACGAACCACGATTGCACTCAATAAAAGTGAGGTTGCAAAGCAGAGATGCAATCTCCAGCCTAAAGTCCGGATGGTTAACGACCTCGTCGCCAAAACCGGGCGCACCGTATGCAAAGCAGTCGCGAGACCTGAGCAGCTGCGCAAAGGATTGCCTCAGGTCAACGCCCTTTTTAACAATTAATTCTCTTGATATCTTTAGGCCAAGGGGGTCAAGAGTATAGTCGTTGATCGAACGAGAAGAGTCAGTTCCGAACTTGGCGGTAAAACTCGCCGTGACATATGGCAGTGAAACATAGTCCTCGGTGACCATGTTTTTAATGAACTGTTGCTGCTCGGGCGTTAGGTCGGTCTCGACAAACGAGTAACGACCATTACGGAGATATTCGCCCATGTCACGCAGGTAGTTGCTCCGCACCGTCGCTTTCGAAACGCAATAGATATCCGCATACCTCTGAGCCAACTCTTCTCGTGACAACTCGGTACCCGCATCAGACAACACGCCGAGCATCTGACGTTTACGATTCGTCTCACCCAAGCGAATCAAAGGAATCGCGCCCATTTCGAGACCAGAGATTGAGTCCGCATGAACAAACGAACGGATTATCTCGTAGAGTTCTTCTTCGTCGCGAACGTCGTATAAATCGCACAGCTCTTGGTTCTCCCTCAGGATAAGCCCCGCGCCGCATTCGATATTACGCTTGACAGCACGCCTTAAAACTCGGCGCAGTTCGGAAGTAAAGCGGCTGTCAACCGCATAAGACCGTATCTTGTTAGCGCGCGGTATCAAGAACATACACGAGCCTTTGAGCGCATTCAGGCACCGAATATCCTCATCCGGCAGCGCAACGGATTCCCGGTGGGCACAGCCGTTATTCTCCAAGAACTGCTGGTACATGGTGCGAATTTCTTTTAGACTGTGGTACTCCACAACGGTTCCAGACTCGGCAAATGCACGCAACGCCTTGCCAAGCGAGAAAAAACCACTGGGCCGTTTGTGCGGCACTCGTTCAGACCCTGAAATATTATCCTCCCCAGCGTTTGCGAGAACGCCGGATCCATCGGCGGCAGGCTGGCGATTCAGCTGCGCTATCCTCTCGCGCCATTCCAGCGGCAACGTACGATCGTTGGCGGCAAGGCACAGACTAAACTTGTTCGATACCTTAACGGCTTTCAGGTAGCCAAAAGTCATCGGGGATGCCTGCGTTATCTCGCAAAACGTCTCCACGGTAAGGTCGTAACACGTGTAAAACGAACTAAATTGATCCTCGTCCAATTGCGGACGGTTGCTGATCAGGTCATCACGACGTCGACGCAGAGGACCGAGTCCGGCCGGCTTGCGAGGGTAATCCATAAGGGGCCTGTCGCTAAAGACCCAGCGCAGTAGGTCGGCATCATCGGCGGGCAGCAACGCCAGCCACGCCTCGATAGACATAGGGCCTTTGCCGGTGAGGTCTTCGATTTTGCTGGTAAAGGGCTTTGCCGGCCGCTCCGGGGCCGGGGCGGGAGTTGGCTCGGACTCGATCGCAGGCTCGGGCTCTTGTCGCTGGCTCGGGCTCCGGTGTCGCCGCGACAGCTTGCTCCACCGGCACGGCCTTCTCCTCAGCCCGGTCGCCAGCATTTTCGGTCGCCGAACTCGCCAAGTACGCGCGAACCATCCGACAGACGGACGGCTCAAGATCCTTATCAATCTCTGCATATTTAAGGGGAATAATGCCCTGCCCGTAAACACGCTTCATATACAGGTAAGCAGGCTGTACAGCATGCGTTAAGGCGCAAAAAACCTCTTCAGAAATCTTGTACACCTTAAAGAGCGTGCCAAAAACATCGATGTCAAAACGCGGACGTTCCTCCATGAGGAAGTCGTAGCGTACCTCAATATAATTAGCAGGCTTCCCAATCCTGTCAGCCCATTTGTCCGGATTTTTTTCGACAAGCATATAGCCCATCAGAGCGCGATCCTGATACGCAAGGCCCGTAAACCACCCGTTAAAGTTTACGGCGTCCTGGCCAATAGCCAACCCAAGGGCCTGCTCAAGAGTAAGGTCCTTGGGCTCATACCAGCCAGTCTCATCTGAAGAATCCGCCTCACACGCTCCCGCCTGAGCACATGACGAATCCTCCGAGCTATCTGTATCAATCGGTGCAATAACCACTCTGTCCGCGTTAACATGTTCGCAGGTAGAAGTTGTATTTAATAGATTAATATCCGAGTAAGCGCGAGACTTCCCAAATCCAAGCCGTTCAAATGATGAAGCCGCTGCATCATTTGCGAGATATTCCTCTTTCAATCCTGCAAGCACAGCGGCTATGCACTCATCAACGTCCTGACACAGCTCGAGCCTTTCGTACAATCTCATGCAAAAGAGCACACGGAAGGATGGCACATATACTGAAAGAGAATCTGAAAGCGATTCCGAAAGAGCCACATCGGAAGCCGAATTAACCATCTTGACGCGCTTTGGATTGGCATTATCCTCTGGATACCAACCCCCCACCGCAGCTTGCCGCGCTAGCTCGACCTTTTCCGAAGCAACTCCCAACGAAATAGGACCCGCATCCCATTTATTTAATGCAGACACAATCGAATGTACCTCACTCGTGGTAAGGCCTTTTTGCCGCAATTCAGATGCACTCAAAACGACTAGTTTAGGAAGACTGCGAACGCCGAGTTCCCACTTTAGCTTCCGTTGTACGGTTTGCGTAATGAGAAGGTTCCAAAGTGACAACGGCTCGCCACGGTTTGAATATAAGGTGCTTAACAACTCAACCTGTTGGCGACACGCAGATTCATCGATTTCAAAACCGGGTTTTACCCTGCGAAGATTTCCGAACATGTCAAATATGAAGCGGCTGTTACCGGAGAGCTTGCATAGAGTAGGAATCTGAGTCCTATATTGAGGTGTAAGACGGAAAGCATGAGAGCGGAGCATAGACTCGTCGAAGACCGAAGACAATTCATCCGCATCCGATTGACCCAACTTGCGAACAAGCCGAAATATATCCTGAACGTTCAGCTTATCGAGAAGCGCAATCTGGTAGTCGCTGTTGAACACGCACCGCGGGTCATCCCAACCACTCAAATACCGTGGACACTTTAGCTCGCCGCGGGCGGCCTCTGCAGAGGAGCCGATGCCCACGAGAGCTGGCAACGGTGCCTCATCGACAGCAGCGGGTTCTTCGGCCTCTCCGGCGAAAGTAAGCTCAGGCTCAGCGGAAGGCCCGGACTCAACAACCTTCTCAGCCTCAGGACCGTCCGAGAAGGAAATGGCTAGCTGCTGCGGCTCGGAAGACAGCGTGAGCTCGGGACGCCCGGGCTGGACAGGCTCCTGCTGCTCCACTTGCACCGGCTCTTGCTGCTCGGCCGGCTGTTCGGCGTTCGCCACAGACTCCGCCGGCAGTTCGAATCCCATGAGGGACAAACCGTCGGCCGGTTTCTTGTCATACGAAACGCCCACGGCAACGGGGATGGGCCAGCTACGTTCATTAGCCTTCAGCTGCTCAAGAGTCGAATCAGCACGCAACGAAATAGGGCCGCTAATCTCAGGTGCAGGGTCCTCAGGAGTAACGGATTCAACGGCCTCGGGCTCCGCGGGTTTCGCTACCTCTTCAACCTTTTCGGGCGCCATGCTGTACTCGCCGTTGGCATATAAAAGTTCACCATCTATAACAAGTTGGGCTAGCGCGCGCTCGTATGAGTCGTTAATACTGCGATATACGTTCGAGCGCACCAACGCTTCGTGCAGCGGAGCATCGGCCTGCGCAACCGCATTCAAAATAAGTGACTCATAGTACGCGTCTACGTTCACGAAGTCGCTTGTCGCACTCGTAGCATTTTTATCCATACAGAAACGACCCCCAAGATTCCCCAAACAACCCACTGGTTGCATTGGAAATAAGGAAGAATTATGCCAATGGTTACTTAATACGCCACTTGCGCGCGTTTTTGTTTAGCAACATTTTGTTGAGCAACAAGTCAACTGTGCATATGCAGATGAGCGGTAGTTTTAATCGGTGAACGGCGATCACGAGCACTTGAAGCCCGTCTGGCTTTCATCGATTCCACGGCAATTAAAATGAACCCGCCGGGCGGACGTGCTGCGCGTTCCACATGCCTCAACTTGTCCGCACATCTTCAGGAGTCCGTAATGGCCAGACCTTTAGCCCCAGCGAACCATTTCGCGCGCGCACCGCATGGGACAGTCGCGCAACGTGCTGGTCTACCGTCTGCTGTGCAAGGACACGATTGACGAACGCATCATGTCGATTCTCGGTCGCAAGAAAGGCGACTTTGCCGCCTTTGCGGACAAGTCGACCGCAGCCGAGGTCGACATGCAAAACGAGCTCGAAGTCAAGCAAGAGCAGCTCAACGCCATGTTCGACGAAGAGATCAAGCGCCTGGAGAGCTTAATGCCACCACTCGCAGATCTGGACTTGTCGGAGGAGTAAACCCCTCCCCCATGTAACCATCCTGTAAATCATAGCGGCACACTCGAGTTTTACCGTGATGCGGTCGCGCCTGGCGCTCCACTGTGCTAAAGTATCCCGAACGTTCAAACGACTACGAGGGGAACTAGAAGATGGCACGTGTGCACAACTTCTCAGCTGGCCCGGCCGCGCTGCCTACAAGCGTGCTCGCCGAGATCGCCGACGAGATGATGGACTACCGCGGTTGCGGCATGTCCGTGCTCGAGATGAGCCATCGATCTAGCATGTACCAGCAGATCATCGACGACGCCGAGGCAACCCTGCGCCGCCTGATGAGCATCCCCGACAACTACCGTGTCCTGTTTTTGCAGGGCGGCGCCACGCTGCAGTTTGCGGGCATCCCCATGAACCTCATGCGCCGCGGCCGCGCCGGCTACGTCGTGACCGGCAACTTTGCCAACAAGGCGTACAAGGAGGCCGCCAAGTACGGCGAGACCGTGCTGCTCGCGAGCTCCGAAGACACCAATTTCGACCGCATTCCCACCATGACCGATATCAACACGCGCATTGCCGCCGAGGCCGCGGGCGATGGGCTCGACTACGTCTACATCTGCCAGAACAACACCATCTTTGGCACCATGTACCACGGGCTGCCCGATTGCGGCGATGTGCCGCTGGTCGCCGATGTCTCGAGCTGCTTTCTGTCGCAGCCGCTCGACGTCGAGCGATACGGGCTCATTTACGCCGGCGCGCAGAAAAACGCCGGCGCCGCGGGCGTGACCGTGGTCATCGTGCGCGACGACCTCATCGCCGAAGGCCCCGCCTTTGCGCAGACGCCGCAGTACCTGGACCTCAAGACCCAGGCCGCCAAGGGCTCCATGCTCAACACGCCCAACACCTTTGGCATCTACGTGTGCGGCAAGGTGTTCCATTGGGTGGAGCAGACCGGCGGACTCGCCGCCATGGCCGAGCGCAACTGGGCCAAGGCCAACCTGCTCTATGACCTGCTCGAGCACAGCGAACTGTTCCATAGCACCACGCAGGCCGACAGTCGCTCCATCGCCAACGTTACCTTCCGCACCGGCGACACCGAACTCGACGCGGCCTTTGTCGTAGGCGCTGCCGAGCACCAGATCCAAAACGTCAAGGGCCATCGCCTCGTCGGCGGCATGCGCGCCAGCGTGTACAACGCCGTAACCATGGAAGACGTGCAGGCCCTGGCCTCGTACATGAAGGACTTCGAAGCACAGCATAGTTTGAGCCCGCGATCTAACTAGCCCGCAACGCGCGGGCCGACCAGCCACTTCAAACCACCTGTTTAAACCAAACCTGCTAAGGAGTTTTTCCATGCGTAAGATTAAGACCATCGACGACATCACTAAAGACGGCAAAGTCGAGTTTGGCGAGGGCTACGAGTTTGTGGACACCGCCGAGGAGGCCGACGCCATCCTGATGCGCTCGACCGACCTGCACGGCTACGGGCTGCCCGAGGGTATCCGCGCCA
>URTB01000013.1 GCA_900550595.1 uncultured Collinsella sp. | reverse complement strand
CTCAGCACGCTGGCGATCGCTTTGGCAGCCCTATCACGCGCCGTCCAGACGCAGCGGCCCTAAGCGATGGAGCAGATTCGCCGCTGGTTAGTATACCCGTACTCCGTATGCCCCCACGTAAACCACAGATGACGGGGCGGACGCGGCAGGTCCGGACCGATTGTCTCAATCTGTAACAGTTACGAGACAAAACCAGGTCTACACGTTACAGATCGAGACATTCAGTCAGCCCCTTGGCTAACATCTCAATCTGTAACATCTACAGGCCGAATCTTCGTCTAGGTGTTACAGATCGAGACAAACGGTCGACACGGCTCACAAACGTCTCGATCTGTAACAGTTACGGAGCAAAACCAGCCCCAGATGTTACAGATTGAGACAGTTGAGTTGTCTGCCGAGGAACAATCTCGATCTGTAACAACTAGACCCCGTATCCCCCGCCAGATGTTACAGATCGAGACAAACGTGCCGAACACCAACCCCGACAGGCAACAAAAAGGACCGGACGTCCAGCCATTGCGACTGGAACGTCCGGCCCCGCCAAACACTAACTAGGGAAGCTGAACCAACAGATCGCAGCCTCTACTCTGCGTCCGGGTCCTTAAAGTTCTTGGGATCCAAGACCATACAGGTGTAGGTAATGTCGTGGTCATCGTCGGGAATGGGTTCAAACCCGTTCTTACCAAAGAAGTCGATGAGCAGATGTGCGAGCTTAATCGGATCCGCATCAGGATCGTCAAAGAGATATTCGCTCAGATCCAGGAATGCAGGCTGCTGGTGGCCCTCGCTCTCCCAGTATCCCAACAGGGCGTCGTGCACCAGGCGCGCGCCATAGCCGTTACCGCGGTAGTCGGGGTCAACATACACATGGCTCAAAAACGTCGCCAGGTACTTGTTGAGCGGGTGCTCCGTAACGGCATTCGGCAGGCGGGGGTCATCTGAACCGCCCGTTACGCAAAAACCGACCAGCTCATCATCGGCAAAGACGCCCCAGAGACTGCTGTTCTCCTCGTCCTCATCCTCAACAAAGTCCGCGTACTCGTCATAGACCTCGTAGCCTGACTGCTCGTCCAGATCGACCATCGCATCGACGTCATCGGGACCCAAAGCCCTTACTTCAACTTCAGCCATTGTCCTGTCCTTTCTCTCGCTTTCAGGACAACCCGAGCATACGGCGCTGCCTAGATAACCTGTTGCGCAACATCGGCAGTTGCGCCAATACCGTCGTTAGCGGCGGTGACGCCTCAGGGCAACGCATGCGATGACAATCGCAAGCAGCACCAAGCCCTGGAAATTAATGCGGCTTATAGCGAAGCCCGAAGGAACGATAAAGCTGTCGTAGAACATGTCGAGCAGGCCGATAAACACCAAAAACGCGATGAAGATCCAGAACACGCGACTTCTTAAAATGGGAGTAAACATGTCAAGCACCGAACCGCCCGAGGAAGAGCCCTGATAGCCAATTAAATCAAACGGCTCATCCTTTTCCACCTCGTCGGCATCGCTCGAAGCGCCTGAAGACTCGGACTCCAAATCGCGACGATCCGTCCAATACCCGGGCACATGGTCGCGCTCACCAAGGTACTCACCGTTTTTGACCACCGGCTCAAACAACATGGCGCTCGAAAGCTGCTCGAGCTCCTCGCGAATCAACTGGTCAGCACAAGCGCCATGGGGCTCCTCGAGCTCGCACTCAAGCTCGTACATATGCTCCATGACCCGCTCGTAATCTTCTTCGGACATATCATCGTCGTAATAGGAGTTCCCGCTCATCGCTCATCCCTCATTCAAGAGCCGAATCCCTTTTGGACAGTTCAAGTGTAGAAATCCATACCGAGCAGACGTTGCGCAACATTACCGGGAACGAGGTGAATCTACTGGCGGCAAAAGCGCCCATAAACGGACAACGCGGCCAGCCTCTAAAGGCCACCGCCACAAACGCAAACGGCCGGCCCAAAAGGCGCTGCTCCCGGGATGGCATGGGGCGCAGCGCCTTTTGGGCCGGCCAAAACGGCGCCACGCGGGTCCGCAACCGCGTGGCGCCAAAAACTCGCAGAAGCCCTATTCCTTCGTAGGACTCTGCTCCTGGGGAATCTCGAACCTGCTATTAAACGTCTGGCCGCACGTGGCCGCAAAATCGGATCCAAGACCGTCGTGATCCTCTTTGGACATCCTGCCCGTTACGTCAACCAGAATTTCTTGCTTAGACGCATCGTCATACTCGGCAGGACCCTCGGCCATAATGCTCACGGCAAACGCGTCCTTATTGCCTTTGACCTCGGAGTCTTTTTCGATAAGGGTCTTGCAAATAATAAATCGCTTGCCGGAATCCATAGTCACGGGAATGATCGTGGCCTCACCCGAAACATCAGTACTCATCTGAGGCGTTACAGCCGAATAGAACGACTCGAAGAGCTGCGTCCACTTAAAGCTAAACGCGATCTTGCCGTTATCGGCCGAGGTAATCTTAAAGTGCTCAACCAGCGCCTTGCGCCCCTCATCGGACGTATCGGTATATTTGTCGCTCACCAGGTTTTCATAGCTCACCTTGGGCGCTTTGTCGCCGTCAAGAACCCACTTGAAGCCATCGAACTTGTAGGTGTACTCAACGTCTCCATCGACCGTCTCAAACCACAGGGGCTCGTATTTTACCTTGACGGTCGAAGTCTGAGCCTTCTTGTCAAACTTGATATCGCCCTGAGTCCAAAGCCCACTCGGGTCCTTTTCGATGGGAGCAATGGCCTTGGTGGTCGAGGAATCCACCTTCCAGCTGGGCGTGTACTTCTCCCCTTTCTTGGTGTACGTGCCGGTAAGCGAGGCCGTGGACTCAAAGGCATTGTTGCGAGTCACGGTCGTGGCCTTAACGGTCACGTTGCCATCCGAGTCCTCCTTTTGAGAGGTCGCATCCAAAGATTCAAGCGAATACCTGCCACCATCGACAAATTTGCTATCGGGGATAAAGCCCTTGGAGAGTTGGCCGACCGCGGTAAGGTCGGTCTTGATCTGCTTTTCCTTGATAACCCCGTGCTTTTGAGATGCCGCCTTAGAGGACGACTTCGTAACGGAATCCGAGTCATCGGCCGAGGTATTGGCACCCAACCCTTTGAGAGCAAACGCACCGATGGCGCCCACTGCCACAACGGCAGCGGCAACGCCCACGCCGATAGCGGCGCGGCGAGACTTAGGCGATTTGGGGTCCGCAGAAGCCGAGACAGAGCTATTGGCATCCGGGTGATCGACCGGCGCAGACACCTTGGGCATGGCGACGGTCTGTTGAGTCGGCGCGACAGTAAAGGAATCGTCCGGAAGCACCGTCGTAACCTCAGAGCTCGGCTCGAACGCAGTGCTCATGTCAACCGGCTCGTCCGCAGAGCCATCCGCGCTGTCATCGGCAGGCTCGACCACGCCATCGTCCACCGGCTCACTTGCAGCCTCATTCGCCACGTCGCCCATCGGCTCGTCAACGGGTTCGACCACCGTCGTTGCATCAGAATCTACTACAGGTTCGCGATGCTCAACCGTCATCGTCATATCGGGATCGACTGCAACCGTCGCATCGGGGTCGACCGTCATCGTCGCATCGGGATCCACCGCAGGCTCCGCCGGTGCAACGGTCACCGTTTGACCCAAGTCAACATCTGCCGTAGCCTCAAGCGGCGCAACCGTCACCGTCTGGTCCAAATCGACATCGTCCACGCGCGCACCGCAGTTGACGCAAAACTTTGCGCCCTGCTTAAGCTCTTTTCCACACTGTTTGCACTTCATGACTAGTACTCCCAAGAACAGACCCAGTTGCCGTCGGTATCGATCCAGCCGTAGCGATTGCGGGCCGAGTTCGAGCCATCGGGAAGATCGGCCACGACAAACACGCGGCCATTTGCATCAAACGTGTAGCTCAAATCACCCGCATTGCCATCGGGCAGTCTAAAGCGCGGAGGAATCTTCCAGTCGCCGTTTTTGTCAATAAACCCGTAGTTGTCACTTGCCGGGTCAAGAACCATGGCAAGCCCCTGGCTAAAGCTATACGCCACTTCGAATTGTGGCTTGATAACCCAAGTACCGTCTTTATCGATGTAGCCCCACACATGCGTTATCGGATCTTTGGCAGCGCAGAGATCCTCATGAAAGATGCGCTCGTCTTGGTACGTGGCAATAATGACTTGCTTAAAATCGTTAAACGTAAAGTCCGTCAGCACCTTGCCCTGCGCATCGTACATGCGGTGACCGTAAAAAACGCGGTCCTGATGGAACGATTTATAGATCGGCCTCGTGTCTTTGTAGCCATCGTTGAGACGGTTCGCGTAGCCGCGGTCCTCTTCGCTGAACTCAAAAATCGTATTGCCCGAGGTGTCGATGTACTTAAAATCGTCAAAGCACTTGCCTTCGTTAAAAACGAGCGGCGCACTGTACTTATACGGGCTGGTCGTGTCCTTGGCCGAGGCAAGTGCCCACTCGCCCTTGGTGTCGATTACGCCCCAACCATCGCCGCTGTACAGGCACGCATAGCCCTCAAAAAACGGTGTGACCGTCTTGCAGTCGAGCTTGCCAAAGGCATCCTTGCCCTTTGGTGTAATAAAGTGAAAATCTTTATCCTTATCCTGCACAATGGCAAAGCCGTTGATAAAACATGCAGCATAGAGATACTGCGGTTCGATCGCCCACTTGCCTGTATGGTCAATATAACCCCAGGTCTCGGTATCGTCTGCTGTGGTAGCGGGGAACAAGTCACCATCAAAAACGCCGCCATGCAATTCCAGGTTGTCGTTGATCTGGTTGTCTCGCGCGAACGAAGAATCGTTAACGTGCGGCACGGTATAGCAGCTGTCGCCTGGTGCGCTGGCGATGCCGCCAAGCGAGGGCTCAATCACCCACGAACCGTTAACATCGACGAATCCCCAATTGGAGTTCGCACCAGGCAGTGCCGCATACAGGGCGCCAGTTTCAGAGCCCTTGGCAGCGTCGGAAGACGAGTCTTCGTCTTTGTTATCGCTTGCCATCGCCGGCAAAGGACCTGCCAGCAGCGTGCCGGCGGCAGCACCCAACACTCCCAGTGCCTCGCGCCTTGTCATATCAAAAGACATACCGTCTCCTCTCGGCCATCATCTTGTACTGCATTCATCTTCGGGCACGATTCACGCATTCTGTTGCGCAACATCAGCCGTGCACGAAACAAAAGACCCCCGAAGAAAGTCCTTCCCCGGGGGCTCAGAATTACTGTTGGGCGCTAATTACTGTCGAGTAGCATTAGCGACTACAGACAGAAGCCAGGGAAAACCGCATGTGCCTCGTCAGTATCAACGCCCGAATAGAGATGAAAACCGTTATGGACAATAAAAGCTCCAGATTGAGAAGCGTCGCACGAGCGCGTCCACGCAACGGTGGCATCATTATCCGAACGATGGAGTAACCTGTTGAACTTATGGTACCAATACAACTTGCCCTCTGCCTCGTAAACAGGCACCTGGTCAGGCTGCCACCTAATGAGTCCGTTCGCCTCGTCCTCAATTTCGGTTGTTCCAAATATCTCCATAGCAGACGGCAGCCACAGCGCATCCTCGGTCTCTGTCACCGACGAGACATCGGTCGTTACGCCGGAATTATTGGTGAGCTTCTTGACCTTGACGATACTGTTCTTAAGGTCTTTGGGCAGTTTTTTAATAAACTGCTTGTTGAGCGTCTTGCGAAGGTCGCTGTCCTTCCAGCCGCCAGAATTGGCGCCGTCCTCGTTCATCGAGGCCTCGAACGGGGCAACGTCGTCAAACAGGAACGTGATGCCCGCTCTGCCCTTGCCATCGGCGCGATCGTCCCAGCCGTAATCGACGATATATGCCTTAGCCGTCACGCCGTTCTTGAGCTCCACCGTCTTATAGCTGGAAGCCGTGGGGGCGCCGTCTTCATCTCCCAGATGGTATTTGGCGGCAACGGCATACGGATCGCCGCCATTGTTCGCCGCGTCGGCAATCTCGTCGGCGATAGCCTTGAGGTCGCTCCAGCTGTAATTGTCGACGCTGTCCTGAATGGTAACGCCATTGGATTCTGCGACAGCAGAGTCCTCATCGGCGGCGGGAGTAAGGCAGAACAGGGGCTGGGTCACCTTGTCGCCGTGGTTGGGTAAAGCTTTGTAGCGGCCAGGATCGGAAAACTTCGATTGACCAATCGAAATTGCATAGTTATTGAAATTTTCATCCGGCGTTTTCGGATTCAAGAACAGCGACCTATAGACGGTCACGCATTGATCGTCATCCGAATCACTGGTTACGAAAATATCCGGCGTAGCGTCTTCTTTCACCGTTCCGTGACTGCCATTCATAGCATCATTCTGCTCAACAAAGTCATCATCGCTGTAGCAGCAGGTATAAAAATAGGATGTTGGATAATCCGAGAACGCCCCCGTTTGATCATCCCAGCTTAGACCCTGGTCTTTAAATAGGTCATATTGTGTGCCCTCGGCATTCAGGGCATTTGCCATCCACTCAGTATCGCGATTTAAGCCTGCCATGTCTTTGGCATCGCCCAGAACCTCAACAGCCGAGGGAGCCCACAGCTTGGCATCGGAAGAAACCGCCTCGCCGTTTTTGCCCGAATCGACGGATGCCGTTTTGACTGAAACCGTTGCCAAACGGCTGGTGAGATCCGACGGCAGCCAAGAATCGGTGGCAAGACCCTGCATCACTGTATCCATGAGCTTAAAATTATCGACACCGCGGCCACCATTTTCCGCCATATAGGGAGCGTTGCACATGCCATCGACAAACTGCCACGTGATGCCGGCCTTTCCGGAGCCATCGGACAGGTCGTCATGGTAGAAGCCGACGATGCGGACCGAGGTCTTACCCGTAGAAAGCGCCACACTCTTGGTCTGGGTGCCGTCGAGCTTGCCCTTCTTGTCGCAGAGCTTGTACTTCTTGGCGATCTTGAGGGCGGCCTTGCGGCTGCCGGACTCGGTCATGGCGTCGGAGATCTTCGCGAGCTCGGCCCAGCTGTACTTGTCGACCTTCTTCTTGACCTTGACGCCCTTGAGCGGATCCTTCTTGGACTTCTTGGACGACTTCTTGGAGGCGGCATACGCCGGGGTGGGCGAGGCAATGGTAGCCACGCTGCCCACAACTAGGGAGCTAATCGAGAGCGCAAGCGCTCCGACCAACAACCCCCCCCTGAAACATTTCTTGACGTTTCTCATGGCAGATTCCTTTCTCTTATCCACCGGACATCTCAACTCTAGGCGGTGTTGGTCAAATTCTGTTGCGCAACATTAAACGGTAGCTGGATAAGGCACCGAAACGCCCAATGCAAAGGGCCGGACCCCTCTAGACGCTTTGCCTAGAAAGATCCGGCCCCCTTGACGTCGTTCAACCTTGCCGATAGGAAAGCGATGCTAACGAAGCTTGGTGCCGCAATGCATGCAGAACTTATCCTCGGGATCGTTGGTCGCACCGCAGGTAGGGCATGTGTTGTTTGGGAGAGAAATAACCGGCTCCGGCGCGGGCGCGACTGGCTGCACGGGCCCTGCTACCGGCACGAACTCAGGCGCGAACGCGGGCACAGGTGCAGCGGCAGGTTCGGGCTCGGGTTCAAAAGCAGGTGCAGGTGCAACGATCGGGTCGGGCTTAGGTGCGGGAGCTACAATCGGTTCGGGATCGGGCACAACAACCGGCTCCGGCGCGGGCGCATCAACCGGTTCGGGCACGGCAACCGGCTCGGGCTCCGGCTTGGGCATCGACTCCAACTTGGCACCGCAGTTCATGCAGAACGTATCGCCTTCATTGATGAAGAAACCGCACTGAGGGCACGTCGCAGCGCTTGACGCACTCGAAGCTGCCGTCGTTGCAATACCGCTGGTTCGCCGTTTAGTAATTTCCGCCTCGATCTCCGCCATGGGCTTTCCGCACCCCGAGCAGAACAGGTCGGAGGCAGCAACGGAAGAACCGCAGAACGGACAGGTGTAGCGCACGGCAGCGGCCTGGGCAGCTTGGGCCTCGGCCTCGATACGATCAATCTCGGCCTGATAGCCCGCACGCTCGGCATCGATGGCAGCAATGCCGTCATAAATGGCCTCGCGACCGGCGCGGAACGTGGGGTCGTCCTTAGTCGCATCGTACAGGCTTGCGCCAAGCTGGGCAGCAAGAGTCTGACGGCGCTTCATGGCTTCGCTCAGCTGCGCCTTGAGCTTAATCGTGTTGCCCGTGCGGTTAGCACCGGCAACACCGCGATTGATAGAGTTCTGAAGATCGTCAAAGAAACTCATGGGGGGTCCTATCTCCGCCTTTAATTCGTTTGTGTCAAGGATACCCGCGCCATCGCGCGCAATGTTGCGCAACATAACCAGAGAATCAAAGCTTATCTTAGGGCTCGTCAAGGCTCACAACGAAAGGATGCACCATGTTCTGCCCTAAATGCGGAGAGAAGATCCCCGACGGCGTCGCCTTCTGTCCCAAGTGCGGCAACAAGTTTGCCAACCAGTCCGCTCCGGCCAAGCCTACCGCCACCCGCGAGGAAACTCCGGTCAAGGAGCCCGCTGGCCACGCCGCAGCCCCTAGCCCGGCAAAGCCAGCGATCAGCGTCCCGAGTGCCTCGCTCAACACCAACGTCATCGTCCCGCTGGCCATTGGCGTCATCGCCCTCATCCTGGCCTTTATGCCGTGGTTCTCGCCTTCCGCCAGCGATTATCAAACATCCCAGTACATCTCCGATGGCGCCAACAACCTCTCTAGCTTCTTTGGTGGCGACAGCGCGGCTGGTGAGGCGTATCGACTTAAGTCCAGCTATACCATGCTGGAGATGGGCGACTACGCCGACACAATGGCAGCGTACGGCAGCAGCAGTAGCAGCATCGGGGACGTCAACATGCTAACTTACACGTGGGCCATTCCGGTCATTGTCTCCGTTATCGGCCTTATCATGGCATTCCTACAGAAAAAGGTATCCATCGCACGCATCGGCTTTACTTTGCTCGCCCTCGTTGCCGCGATTATGGCATGGATGTCTACGACCTGCTCCGGCCCCATCTACCCGCTTCTGTGTTGCATCGCCTCAATCGCCACGGTCGTAACACTCAGCTCCATCAAGAAAGAAGCCTGATCTCGAGCATCAATCCATATGCAGCCCTGAACGTGCCCACCGATAACGACCTGTCGGCGGGCACGTTTTTCATAGACGGTGGGGCATACGAACGCGGGTCGTCCGCCTCCCCCATCACCACCACCGCCCCTGCACAAACCGTTCCGCATTGCAATTTGCGCAGTCGCGGATGTTGCGCAACGTTCTCGCCCATCGGGGCGGTAGCGTTCGAGTTAGCAAAGCCACGAGCCCTAAAACCCGGGATCGTGGGCTTCCACCGCATACGAAAGAAGGAACGATGGACGAGATTTTTGAGCATCTGCTTCAAGATACCGACCGAGGGATCTCGATCAACCAGATTGTCAATCGCATCGTGTTTCCCAACCACGATATCTGCATGCAGGCCAAAGCTGCCCTGGAGCGAGACTATGGCGAGTTCTGCTTTGCTGCCGTGATCCCCGATTACGAGGACTTCCAGCACATGGATCCGACCGACGCCACCAATGCCGCCCTGGAAACCTGCGGGTCCGACGGCGAAGAGGTCACCAACGTCGTCTGGGGCTACAACTCGCTCCAGTACGAATACAACGGCATCCCCTCGCTGGAGGTTGCCAAGACTATCTCCAAGATGATCGGCGTTCCCGTCTACTACGAGTACACCGATGCCGATGAGATCGCCGCCGGCGCCGTGATCGCCGATGCGCAGGGTGGCAGCGTCTCGTTTGCAAACGTGGTCGACAAGAGCTGCTGGGTGTATTTCCCGGAGGGGTTCGACGGTGCCACCGACACCCTGTTCCGCTGCGGCATGGGAACCATGTCCATGCCCGACGGAAGCCAAAAGTACTTTGAGGACGCCACCGACCCCATCATGCGTTCGTACGCGCAGCGCGGAAACGTGTCCCTGTACTTCGACTTTCTCAAGGACCAGTTTGGCGCCCAAGAGGAGCCCCAGCCGGCGCCCTCGCGCAAAAAATCGTCTTCTGCGGCTAGCAAACGCAAAAAGAAGTCGACCAAGACGCAGGAGGTCGCAACCGCCACCATGGACGCATCGGACGTTGACGTGCTCTTTAGCCATCTAATCGAAGAGACAGGCGGTCAGATCCAGCCCCAAAGGGTCATCAACCGCATCGTCTTTCCCGGACACAATGCTTGCATGCAGGTAAAGGAGACCCTGGAACAGGAATTTGGCGGCTTTTCGCTCGCCACGCTGATACCCGCAATCTCCGACCTTGGTGATTTGAGCCAGCCGCAAAACGCCGCCATGTGCATCCATATCTGTGGCGCCCTAGGCGGACAGACATTCAACGAGATGTGGGGCTACAACTCGCTTCAATACGAATACGACGGCATCCCGCTGCTGCGAGCTGCAAAGGCGCTCGCCGGCCTGCTCGGGGCGCCCGTTTATTACGAGTACGTAGTGACCGACGGCTACAAGGCCGGAGCATGGCTAGCCGATCCCGATGACGACGACGTCTCGTTTGCGGCAAGCCTCACTAAAAGCCAGTGGACGTTCTTCCCCGACAACAGCCAGTACCGAGATGCCACGGCAGTTCGTTGCGGCGTGGCGACCGTCACGCTTTCCGTGACCCAAAATGGCGTGCCCCAGGACCGCGAGGTCTCGTTTGCGGACACGTTCAATCCCATCATGCAAAAGCTGGCAACCCGCGGGACCGTCTCCATGTATCTCGACCTGATCAATGCAAACTACAGCTCGTTTGCAGACCCATCGGACGATGACGACGAAGATGAGGATGACAAGCCCCAGGCAGAGTCCGATGCCCAAGCGTCGGGCAATGTCTACATGTCCCAGGCCATGGGTGCGATGACGTTTCGCATCGTCTTTCCCAATCATGACTGCTGCGAGTATATCCGCAATGATCTCGAAAAGTGCTTTGGCGGGTTCTCGCTCCAGGCGATTTGCGGTACGCCCGATAGCACGTTTGACTCACCCGATGAGGTCCTGAGGACCATGGCAGGCCACGGAATCCCCGATGATGCAACCGATGTCGAATGGGGCTATAACTCCGTGCGTTATCGCGTGGCACACTCCGTGCCCAACGCCATCGTTCTCGAGGCGCTCGTCCAGCACTACAACATTCCGCTGTACGTCGAGTATTTCGATGAGCTTAAACGCGCGACCGGCGCTGCCATTACGATCCCCGACATAGCAAACCCGACCGCATTCGTCCCCGGCACACTCGGCTGCAAAGAGCAGATGTACTTTGACCATGGCAGCGAAAACGAAGGCTACGTTGCACTTCGATGCGGCTACTGCCAGGCAGTCTCCGATGATGGCAAAACGCGCATTTCCTTTGTCGACGACCCATCGCAGTCGGTCATGGCGGAAATGGCAGAAGAAGCATCGGTCGGAGTCTACGTTAGGCTGCTTAAAAAATTCGATCTTGAGCAAGTTCTCCCCGCTGGATATCAGAAACCCGCCTCGCGTCCCGCTGCAAGCTCCAAAAAGAACACCTCGACCTCCTCGGCAGAAAAATCGAAAATCAGCCTGTGGATGAACCCCATTGCAGAGAAGCATGTCTGGAATTCCCTCGATGCCTACGGTCAAAAGCAGCGCAAGCAGAATGACATGAACATGTTCTTTTTGGAGCCGCTCTATCGCGGCGGCGACCAGATCCGCGACCCATTTGGATTTGCCACAGGCCGCAAACCCATGCCGGCTTATGCAAGCCACCAGGCGCACCGCAAGGTTATCGACGCCGCCCTTACTACCGACATAGAAGTCGGCGCGCTTGTCGCGGGGCTTCTCGGCCAAGACCTGTTGACATCCGAAGAGCTCAACGCGCTGCACCGCGACATCGAGCTCAAGGCCCAAGACATAAGCGCCATCGCCACCGGAAGAGGTGCCGCACTCGAGAGCCGCTGCGACTCGGTCTGCTACCTTATTGCAAAGCTCCGGAGCCATGACGGCGACAATAGCCAGCGCTTTATGATGTGGATGGCGGACACCGACCAAGCCGTACGCGTAAAGTTCTACGGCGAGGCGCCGGCAATCGGCGCGCCCTTTACGTGCCGCTTTAGCGTAGTGGAAAATGACGTCATTACGTACTGGATGCCCGTCGAGGGCGAGAAGGGCTTCTCTCGCTATAAGCAGATTCCCGAGGGAGGACGCATCGACGTCTCCGCGGCAAAGAGCGACTCCGCCGCCATGAGCGCCCTGCGCAAGGCCAACACGATGTTCCTTAAGGCGTGCGGACTCAAGCAGACCGCACCGTCCAAAACGCGCATGACCCCGGAGCAGTCGCAACGATTTAGCGAGCTGCGAGAGAAACTGGGTCGTAAAACGGGTTATGCCCTTACGGTGCTCTTCTCGCGCTGCGTACTCTGCAGCGCCGAAGCCGACCGATTCCTCGAGCTCATGGAGCACGCCGCTGCCGCGCACGATCGCGGAGAGGTGATCGACGTCGACGATACCGAGGTCGTAGAGCACAAGGCCGTTTACATGGTTGGCCCAATCTCTACCGAGGATGGTACTTGTCAGCTCTACAACCCCAACACCGTCAACTTTGAGGACTTTAGGTTCCAGCCCAACCTGCTCGAAGACTTCCATACCGACCTGCCCCGTGCCGGCAGCTTTATCAACATTGCAACGAGCGTCGTTGAGTCGGACGTCATCGCTGCTTGGGCGGGCTACAACCCGGGTAACGCCCAGCGCTCGGCACGTTACTAAAGAGCAATTAGCACGGCCAAGCCATGTATCTGTTGCGCGGCATCGGCCCTGGACGTCGAACCGCGCCGTCCACGATGTTGCGCAACAGAATGCAGCGCAGGCGGCCTAGTATGCGAAGTAACAGGCGCGCGCAGGTCAGACGCATCGAATCTGACCTGCGCGCGCAACACAAATCATCGCAGGGAGCACACCATGGCGCGTGACACATCAAACGATCCGGTTGTTAACTTGCCGCTCGATTACAAGTTCGACGGCAACGGCAACATCATCCAAAAGGTCTTTTTTGGCGTAAATGCGGTATTCTGCCCCGTCTGGTACTGGTGGTACTTCAAAAGCAATCGTGATCCCAACTTTTGGGTCGGTGACAGCGACATGGACGGCTATGATCCCGAGGAATGCGCTACCGAGTTCCTGCACCGCATGGATAACTTTACGCCCGAGGAGAGCTGCAACCTCTTTGAAGTCGCAAAGTATTGCGACCGCATGACGGGCGTTACCGTCTTTGACGTCGTAAACGGGCGAAATGTAAACGAGCGACACCTGGATGACTACTACACCGGCTACGACCTTGGCATCGAAGATGATGACGAGGACGAAGAAGACGACACAGACATCGAGATGGAGTTTGAGGGGCAACCTGTTAGCCCCCAGCCGATGCGCGTATGCGACGAGGGCCCCTGCCAGTTTATGCTGCCGCCCGTTTTAAACTGCGGAACGGACGACGGTTCTGGCTACGAGGTCGAGATTCCCCTGCGCGCCAAAACGACCAAGAGCGGTACTCCGCAGGAGCGACTATCGTTCTATATCCCCGCCGACGTCGCCGTACAGTGGTTCCGCGAGGTCACGGGCGAGCCGCAGGCCGACTACCAACTGTTCCAAACTGTTTGGATGGATCGGGCCAATCGGCTTGAGAACCCGCACTTTGTCGACCACCTGTTTTCCTATGCGTTTTGGCAGGAGCGACTGCTGCGCATCCTGCACTACACGTACAAACGCGGCAAGGTGCAGAGTGCGCGCATCGTTGCCGATTACGAAGGCGATGCCGCCGAGTTTATTGGTAAGTACTATCCGGAGGCCGAGGTCATCGGTCATCAGGGCAATGAGAACGCCTTTGAAACGGGAGCCGCCTATCTGGTGGACCTCACGCTGGACTACAAATACAAGGGCGACAAGCTTGTCGAGAAAAAGACGTTCTCGGTCCTTGGCAGCTTTGGACGCGAATGGTATCGGCTCTTTAGCGGCAATCCCAACGCCACCGTTGATGATTTCTATGCATGGTGCGAGCAAACCGACACCTACGAGCCCCTGCGTCAGGCAGCCGAAACCGCCGGCGCAATCGTTCAGTACACCACCTACGGACTAAAGGACGGCAAGCTCACCAGCAAACGCACCGAAGACCACCAAGGCCGCACCAACGTCGAGATTAATGAGGCGGCCGAACTGAGGGATCGCATGTTCACGTAGGCGGCAACAGGCCCAGTTCACATTATCCGTTCATCTCTATACTCACAGGAGGTACCTACTTTGATTTCTCCAATCTGTTGGTTCGCGGCATTCCTCGTCGCTCTCGTCGCGCTCTGCTATTCCATACACTTGGAACGGCACAACTATCAGCACAAACTCTTTGGCTTCGAGATCAATTCCAACCGTCGCATCGTCGCCTTTGGAATTCTTGCTCTTGGCGCTTTTTGCCTATTTGCCCCCGTTACCTGGGCGCAGTGCTTTTCTTCGGATCTTGGTGAGGGCTGGGAGCCGGGAGCCTTCAACTTTATTAGCTGGGTCATCACCAACTTCTTTGCCGTGGGATGGACAACGACCATCCAGACCGGCCTCACCGATGTGACGTCAACCGTCTATAGCGCTATTCCCCTTGGCGGCAGCATTGCCGGCCAGGTATTCAACCTGCTCTATTCGCTGCTCACACTTGCATACATCATCGCCCTTCCCGTTGAAATTGGCCTGTTTGCCTTCAACGCTGTTGCCACGCGTCTCTCGGGCAGCGTTATCAAGCGTCATCTCAAGTATGCCGACCATGCAATTATCTTTGAGAGCGTCGATGCCAACACCGAGTTGCTCGCGCGTGACATCGTTAACAACATCAAGGACGGAACGCTCAATAGCGCGAATGGCAACGGCGACATCGCCCTCATCTTTTGTCTAGGCAGCGACGAGGACAGCGAGCGTCAGCGCGTACTGCGCAATCTGTGCCAGGGCTACGTGCGCTATGTGTTCACCGACTCCGAAGCAGCCGATGTGCTCGCAACGATTACATCGCTGCGCGATGCAGTTAAGCATCTGCTCGCAGTCGATGTCGTCGCAACGAGCGAAGAAACCGAACATAATGTCAGCGCAACGATCGACATGCTCGAAGCGACGCATAAGGATCCTCAGACCGGCCGCGCGCCCAAGATTACGCTCCATTGCACCCACAAGAACCCCGATGATGCCCAGATCTTCGATGCCATCAAAGCCGACAATGAACCGACTTGTCTTCACTTGCTCTCACGCGTACAAGACGAAATATACGATGTACTTGAAGAAGCTCCGCTCTACAGCGTGCTAGAGCCCATCGATATCTCCGTCAACCCAAATCCCAAGCCTCAGAATCTCACCGTTCTCGTTTTCGGCGCAGGCGATTTCGGCATGCAGGCAACACGCACTTCCTTCTGGATGGGCCGCATGCCGGGCGTTCGTCTGAACATTGTTGTTGTCGACCCCAACGCCCGAACGATACTAGAACGCGAAGCAGCCCGCTACCCCGAGATGTTTGGCGAAAGCTGCAACGGCATGCCGACAATTCGCTTTGTAGAAGCTGAGGCGCCCTCGGTTACAACCGATCGCCTTATTGCAGGCGGCACCGTCACTACGCTGCACTACGACGCTCAAAACAAATGTGTATCGTCCAAGGCCGACAGCGCGCCAATTACCGATGACGCTCGTCTTTACGCTTTCGTAACCATGGGAGATTGTGGACAGAACCTCTCCTATTCGCTCATGCTCCAACGCCAGATCTTCAACCGCTTTATCGACCAGGGCTCACCGGACTACACCAAACAGCAACCCGTCATCTGTCCCCATATCGAGAGCGAAGAAATCCTAGGCGCCCTTAAAAGCCTCGATAAGACTCAGACGACTGGCAAAGACGCCGCCAAAATCATGCATCCGTTTGGTGCCCGCAAGGCGTTCTACACCTACAGCAACATCATCAATGACGAGCGCGAGCGCCTGGCCGTACAGCTCAATGCGGCATACGACCTTTGCTTTAATGGCTCTATTGAGAA
>URTB01000012.1 GCA_900550595.1 uncultured Collinsella sp. | reverse complement strand
CAGGATGTCCTGCGCGTATGCGCGCTCCTCGGGCGTAAGCCGCGCCGTCTCGATCAGGTCGGGACGCCAGCGGCAGGTGCGCTCGATAGCGTTCTTGCGGCGCCAAGCGTCAACTTTGGCGTGATCGCCACTCACGAGCACAGGAGGCACGCCCTCGCCGTTGAACTCGGCGGGACGGGTGTACTGCGCGTACTCGAGCAGGCCACCGTCCTCGGCAGTCGAGAACGACTCATCGACGTTGCTCATCTCGTCACCAAGGGCGCCGGGAATCAGACGCACGACGGCGTCGGCAACGACCATAGCGGGAAGCTCGCCGCCCGTAAGCACGTAGTCGCCGATCGACAGGCGCTCGTCGGCATACGCATACGCGCGCTCGTCGACGCCCTCATAGCGACTGCACACAAACAACAGGCGCTCGCTTTTGAGCAGGCGCTCGGCCACATGCTGCGTAAAGGGCTCGCCGCAGGGCGTAAAGAACACCACGGTGGGCTTGGGACCCTCGGAGCTAATAGCCTCGATGGCCTCGGCGATGGGCTCGACCTTCATGAGCATGCCCTGCCCGCCGCCGTACGGCTCGTCATCAACGGTACGATGGCGGTCGTGCGTCCAGTCGCGCAGGTTATAGGCCTTAAAATCAAAAAGGCCGGCCTTGCGGGCGCGGCCCAAGATCGATGTGGACATGACGGGCTCAAACATCTCGGGAAAGACCGAAAGGGTCTCGATTAGCATGTTGACCTCCCTACTTGTCCATATCGATCAAACCGTCCATAACGTGGACGGAAATTGTCCCCCGATCGGGAAGATCGAGCACAACCTGCTCGATCACGGGAATCAGCACCTCGCCGTACCGATCGCCCTCGACAACCCAAACATCGTTGGCGGGCGTCGACATGATCTCGACGATCGTGCCGAGCGAGCCAAAGCGTTCGTCGACCACCTCGCGACCCATCAGGTCGGTATAGGCGGCGTCGAGCGAATCGAGCTCAAAATCGTCACGGTCTGCCAGCACGTAGCATCCGGTGATGCCCTCGGCGGCCGTCAAGTCGTCAATGCCTTCAAACGAGACCAGATCGCCATCGCCCGTATCGGTGACGGATGTGACCGTGCAAAAACGGTCGCGCTTAAGCGCCGGCGGCGTTAAGGCGACGCGCATACCCGGCGTCAATACAGAAGGAAGCCCCCGCAGCGGCTGCGCGAGGACCTCCCCCTTCCTTCCGTGCGGCTTGACCACACGGGCGATGTTTTTATACTGGGACCTCAAGGTCCTAGCCCAGAACCTCTACCTCGACTGCAGTGTCGAGGCGAGCGGCCAGTGCACGGGCGAGCGTGCGAATGGCCTTGATGGTACGGCCACGACGGCCGATGACCTTAGCGACGTCATCCTCGGCGACCGAAACCTCAATCGTAGAGGCGTCGTCACCATCGATGACCTCAAGGCTCACGGAATCCGGGTCGTCGACGATCTGAACAACGAGATATTCGACGAGATCGGCGATGCGATCTGAGAGCATTGCCTCACCCTCGAGCTGTGCAGCGTCAACCTCAGGCACGATTTACTCCTCGGCGCCCTCAGCGGCCTCAGCGGCAGCCTTAGCGGCCTCGGCCTCTTTGGCGAGCTGCTTCTTGGACTTCTTGACGACGGTCTCGGTCTTCTCGCCCTCGTTGGCGGCCTTGACCAGAGCAGCGACAGCGTCGGTGAGCTGAGCGCCCTTGGACTGCCAGTCAGCGATCTTCTCGAGATCGAGGTTGATGGTCTTGGGGGCGGTCATCGGGTTGTAGCGGCCGGCCTCCTCGATGATACGACCGTCACGCGGGGCGCGGGAATCGGCGACGACGACACGGTAGTACGGACGCTTCTTAGCGCCGTGACGAGCAAGGCGAATCTTGACTGCCAAAGGAAACTCCTCCAACCAAGCAGCTTTAGGCTGCAACTACAAACAAACAGTTGAACATAATACGCCATCGACGCGGGCAGGTGAAGTCCGTGAGACCAACTTCTTCGGTATAGTCGAAGGCAAATCCATATCTTAGACAAGAATTCGGGATTTGCAAGCACATACACGCACCCCACATGAGCTGCGCGGTATACTCATGCCATGAAAAGACGCGAACATACATACGGTTATGAGGATGCCATGGGCGTCACGCCGCCTCCCTGGACGGGTCCGGCGGTGGGCCTCACGGATCTCGATGCGTTTTTTGCGAGCGTGGAGATGCTCGATCATCCCGAGTGGCGCGGCAAGCCGCTCATCGTGGGCGGAGACGCCGATTCGCGCGGCGTCGTGTCCACGTGTTCGTATGAGGCACGTCGCTTTGGCGTGCACTCCGCCATGCCCTCGGCCGAGGCACGGCGCCTCTGTCCGCAGGCCATTTGGACGCATGGGCATTTCGATCGCTACCACGAGGTCAGCGCACAGGTCATGGCGATTCTCGCCGACGAGACCCCGCGCGTAGAGCGCGTATCCATCGACGAGGCCTTTATCGATATCACACCGGGTCGCTTTGCGCCCGAGGACCCGCTGTTGGTTGCGCGGCGCATCAGTGACCGCGTGGCGGCGCTGGGGGTGACCTGCTCCATTGGCGTGGGCTGCAACAAGACGGTCGCAAAGATCGCAAGCGAGCGGGATAAGCCGTTTGGGCTGACCATCGTGCGCCCCGGAACCGAGCAGCGCTTTTTGGCCGCGCTGCCGGTATCTGCCATGAGCGGCATCGGGCGCACTGCCGAGGAGCGGCTGCGCCGCATGCGCATCTACACGCTCGGCGAGCTATCACGTGCACCGGAATCCACCTTGGCCTCTATTTTTGGCGTCAACGGCGAACGCATGCGCCAGCGTGCGCTGGGACTCGAGGTTTCCGAAGTTACGAGCTTGGACGAAGGTCGCGAGGTCAAGTCGGTCAGCAATGAACGCACCTTTGCGAAAGATTTGACTGAGCGTGGGGACATCGAAGCGGCGATTGCGCTGTTGGGAGAGTCAGTGGGACGCCGCCTGCGCCGTCAGGGACTAACGGGCGCCACGGTGACGCTCAAACTCAAGTATTCGTATGGAAGCGGTCGCTCGGCACAGCGCCGGCTGCCGCATCCGACCGACGATGAGAACATCTTCGTGGCGGTGGCGCTCGAGCTGCTCGATAACATCTGGCAGGAAGGCATGCATGTGCGCCTGGCGGGCATCGGCATGAGCGACTTTGACCATCAGGGCGGCATCCAGACCGACCTGTTCTGCGAAATCGACGACCGCGGAGCCCAATCCAGCGACCGTCGCGACCTCTCAGTCGCCATCGACGCCGTCCGAGACAAGTTCGGCGACACCGCCCTATCCTTCGGCCGCCAATCCCGCTTCAACGATTAGTCCCTATGGCAAAAAGAAAACCGGGCAGCTGCAAGTAGTGCAACTGCCCGGCATACGGCAGAGGGTAGCTAAAAAAGCCCCGTCCCAAATGAGCTACTAGAGGAGGTCGAGGGGAAGCTGGGGGGCGTCGCCCCAGAGCTTTTCGAGGCGGTAGAACTCGCGCGCCTCGGGAGTGAAGACGTGGACGACAACCGAACCGTAGTCCATGAGCATCCAGGTCTTCTGCTCGCGGCCCTCGATGGAAAACGGGTGCTCGCCGCAAGCCTCGGCGACCTTCTCCTCAATCTCGTCGACAATCGAATCGACCTGGCGGTTGTTGGTGCCGGTAGCGAGAACAAAGTAGTCGCACACATCAGAAAGCTCAGTCAGGTCGAGCACCTGAACGTCCTCGCCTTTCTTGTCGTAGGCGGCCTGCGCGGCGGCGCGGGCGACATCCTCGGCGGCGACACCGCTCGCAGACAGCGAGGCGGCAGTGCGGTCGGACGTGGCAGCGAAACTCTTGTGCTCCACACCTTCAAGAATCTGCTCGTCGGTCATGGTCTCGTCGGCCATGGAATACCTCTTTCTAGACAGCCCGAGCTAGCGCAGCTGGGCGTAATGGTTGTAAATCGTAATAGCCGTGGGATAAAGATAACGCCCGGTCTGGATCACATAGACCAGACCCTGCGCAAAACAGGAGAAGAACAACTCGTCGAGCGAGGACTTCCCCACCATCTTGCGCAGCGCATGGGCATAATCACCGTGGCGGTTGGGTTCGATGGCATCGGCCACAAAGACCACCATATCGAGCGGCGTCATGTCGCAAGCGCCCACGGTGTGACGGTCGACAGCCTGAAAGACCGCCGGCGACAGCTCGGGAAAAAGCTGCGGAAGCTCATAGGCGGCAACCGGGCCATGCAAAAGCGGCGTCGCGGCAGACGGAGAGCCGGCAATCTTAATGCCGTAATGCAGAGCGCGCGTGACCAGCTCGTCGTCGGAGAGCACCTTGTCCCAGTCATGGATCAGGCCAGCGGCAGCGGCATCAAAGCGGTTGACACCGTACACCTCGGCTAGGTGCAACGCAGTCTCGGCAACCCCGAGCGAATGCACGTAGCGCTTACGCTTATCCTTCATGCGCACATCGAGCAACTCGTGGATGCGCGTCAAGAGCGCGCGCTCGTCGCCCTCAAACTGATCTTCTACCGACAACGTTCTCCCCCATCAATCAAAATCGTCTTGCCCAAGATCGGCATACAGGCCGCGTTTCCGGATATAGCCGAGCACGGACTCGCTCGTAAGATAGCGCACGCTCATGCCGCGAGCAACCCGCTTGCGAATGTTGGTCGAGCTAATCGCCAGCGCCGGAATCTGAATATAGCGCACGTCGAATGGCAGCCCCGATTCCTTAATCCGCGCCCGGGCCGTATCGATGTCAAAGCCGGGACGTGTCGCAGCAATGAAGGTCGCCAGTTCGGCAATCTCATTAGCATTGTGCCAGGTCACAATATCGATAATCGCATCGGCGCCCGTAATAAAGTAAAGCTTCACCTGTGGCGGGTAAAACTCGCGAAGGGCACGCAGCGTATCGGCTGTGTAGGTGACACCGGCACGATCGATCTCAAAGCGGCTTGCCAAAAAGGCCGGGTTCGCCGCTGTCGCGAGGACCGTCATGGCATAACGGTCCTCGGCCGGCGTCACCGGTTTGTCGAGTTTAAAGGCAGGCGAGCCCGCCGGCATAAAGAGCACGGCGTCCAAGTCGAGGGACTCACGTGCCTGCTCGGCGGTCACCAGGTGACCGTAATGGATGGGGTCAAAGGTACCACCCATAATGCCGAGCCTAAACTCCTGCCCGTCCTCTATGGGAAGCTCGGGCAGACCGATTCCACCGCGCAGCGACATGGCTTACTCGCCCTCCGGGGTCTCGACGTCTTCCGCAGCAACAGCGTCATCGGTACCGTCAATGGCATCCACCGCGTCGACAGCCTCCAAGCTATCGTCCGCGACATCCTCGACATCAACGACCTCGACGGCGACGTCCTCGCTACCGTCCTCAAGCTCGTCCTCGAACTCCGAGAAGTCCTCGGCGCCCTCAAAGTCAAAGGCGCGCTGGCAAATGCGAACCTCGTCGCCGGCACGGCAACCGGCCTTTTCGAGCGCATCGTCAACACCCATGCGGGAAAACTTATGCTGCAGATAGATGACGGCCTCCTCATTTTCCCAGTCGGTCTGGATAACCAAGCGCTCGATGGCGCGACCGACAACGCGGAAGGCACCGGGCTCCTCCTGGACAATGTGGAAACGCTTCTCGCGCTGCAGGCGGCGACGCTCCCACTCCTCGTCGCGCAAATCGACCGGCTCATCAGAGACCGCCAGCTCAGCGCGGAGCTTGGCCACCTGCTCGCCCACGGCAAGCATCAACGTGTTGAGACCGGCACCCGTCACAGCGGACACGGCAAAGAACATATGCCCGTCGTCGAGCGCCGCACGCTTAAGGTCGGCAATCTTGTCGGCCGTGCCCGGCGCATCGCACTTGTTGGCGACGACGATCTGCGGACGCTCCGAAAGCTCAGCGCCATACTGCTCAAGCTCACGGTTAATAATGCGATAGTCCTCAACCGGATCGCGATCCTCAAACCCGCCCGTCATGTCAACGACATGCATGATCAAGGCCGTGCGCTCAATGTGGCGCAGGAACTGATGGCCCAGGCCACGACCCTCGCTCGCGCCCTCGATGAGACCGGGGACGTCGGCAACGACGTAAGAATATTCGCCGGCACGCACCATGCCCAGATTGGGCACAAGCGTGGTAAACGGGTAGTCGGCAATCTTGGGACGGGCAGCGCTCATACGCGCGATGAGCGAGGACTTGCCGACCGAGGGAAAGCCCACAAGCGCGGCATCGGCCATAAGCTTCATCTCGAGCTCGATCCAGTGCTCCTCAGCCGGCTCGCCGAGCTGGGCAAACGCGGGCGCGCGACGCACCGACGTCACAAAGTGAGTGTTGCCCAGACCGCCAGCACCACCGGGCGCCACGACAACGCGCTCGCCGTCGTGCACCAGGTCGGCAATCTCGAACATCGGGGTCTGCGTCTCGGGATCGAGCTCGCGGACTACGGTGCCCATGGGGACTTTCAAAATCAGGTCCTCACCGCTTTTGCCGTTGCGGCGGGCACCCTGGCCATGCGTTCCGCGCTCGGCACGGAAGTGATGCTTAAAGCGGTAATCGATCAGCGAGGACAGCTGAGCGTCGGCCTGAATGACGACGTTGCCGCCACGACCGCCGTCGCCGCCATCGGGGCCGCCCTTGGGAACAAATGCCTCGCGCCTAAACGACATGCATCCGGCTCCGCCGTCGCCGCCACAAACGTTAATTCGGCTGATATCGGTGAACTGTGACAACAGAATCGCCTCCTACAAAAAAGAGGGAGACCCTTGAATCCTAAAACTCAAGTGCCTCCCACATATGTGCTCTATGAAGGGTGAATTACGCGTTCGCGAGCGGGCGTACGCTGACCCTGTGCTTGATACCCTTGTGGAACTCAACGGTACCGTCGACCAGCGCGAACAGCGTGTCGTCCTTGCCACGGCCAACGTTCTCACCCGGGTGGATGTGCGTGCCGTGCTGACGGACGAGAATCGTGCCCGTGGTTACCGTCTGGCCGGCATAGCGCTTCGTGCCAAGGCGCTGACCGCGGGAGTCACGGCCATTACGGGAGGAACCGAGTCCTTTTTTGTGTGCCATTGTGTATACCTACTCTTTCGTTACGAGTGTAATCTACTCGGCGACGGGAGCCTCGGCAACAGCCTCAGCCTCTGCCTTGACAGCCTTCTTGGCGCGGGAGGTAGCCTGAACCTTCACGATCTTCAGCTTGGTGAGCTGCTGGCGATGACCCTTCAGACGACGATAGCGCTTGCGCTTGTGGAACTTGAAGACCAGCTGCTTCTCGCCCTTGAACTGCTCAACGATCTGAGCGGTAACCTTGGCCTTGGCCAGCTTGTCGGGATCGGTGACGATCTTCTTACCATCGTTGAGGAAGATAACCGGCAGGGTGATCTTGTCGCCCTCATTGCCCTCGATCTTCTCGACGGTGATGACATCGTCGGTGGCGACCTTGTACTGCTTGCCGCCCGTGTTAACGATTGCGTACATGTTTACTTGCCCTTCATGCATCAGTTAGTGCAACAGCCGAATATAGTAGCAGGCGATAATACCCCCGTCAACGAGTATGTGGAGCAAATCCACAAGTTCGCACAGGTATGGGGCTGACGAGTCGGCCCTCGTCGTCCTCGCATGCTTGATTCTGACGCTCGACATCGTAGGAGCAGATGGTCACGAGGTCTTGCATACCGGTGGAAACGATAGGTGCATCGACGCCCGGGGTCAAGCCCTGCAACAAAACATCAGCGGCAGAAAGCAAAATTTCCGGACGCATGGACCCCTCGTTGTCGGCATGGGTGTCGAGCATGAGCACCAGATGGTCCGGACGCTCCCCCGCCTTAAGCTCATAGCCCACGAGCGTGTGGTCAAGGTCTAGGCGTTTGCTCTTCTTACCACGCGCGTAGTCGATGCCGTGGACCGCGCGCAGCGTATCGATAGCACGACGCACCTCGTCGGCGCTCACGGGAGCCTCGGGGTCCAGATGCAAGTCGATGCGGTACGACAGACGCGTAAGCTGAGCCGTCAGCGCCGGCGTGCGCACGTCGATGTAGGCGGCCTCGATAGGCGCCAAATCGGCAGGGGACGCCGCGACCAGGCGCTCAAACGCCTCATCGAGTGCGACGAACTCGGTCATAAACAGGTCATACCACTCGCAGGACGACGACGTGCCCACCGGCAGCGCCGACGAAAAGCCCACGCGCATGTGCGGAGAGAAGCCCTGAGTCACGGCGTAGGGCAGCCCCGCGCGACGCACGATGCGCTCAATGGTATGAATCACTTCGAGATGGCCCAGGTACTTAAGACGGTCGCGCTTGCCATAGCGAACGCGAAGCCTAAAGAGCGTGGAGTTGTCGGTCAAGCGCTCACTCATGCGCGATCACCCACCAATACGTTCTTGGCATGGAGCGTGGGGCAGATTCCGCAGCCGGTGCACGACGTGCGGGTGCAGTCGGGCGTCGTGACGCCCTCCAGCGAGCGGCGGTATTCGCGCTCGAGAAAGCCGCGCGAGCAACCGGGGCTCACGTGCTCCCAGGGCAGGTGCCAGTCCAGTTCGTAGGGCAGGTGCACGAGCTCGTTGAGATCGATACCGTTTTTGGCCGCAGCCGACTTCCAGTTGTCGAGCGAAAAATGCTCCACCCAGGCGTCAAAACGCGAGCCCGCACGCCAGGCGTCGATGATGACCGGCGTCATGTCACGGCCGGCGCGGGACAGCGCGGCCTCGACGAGCGAGGTCTCGGCATCGTGGTAGTGCACGCGGACCGCACGGTTTCGCACGCTCGTGATGAGCAGCTTTTGGCGACGCTTGACGTCGTCGTAATCGAGCTGCGGGCACCATTGGAACGGCGTGGCGGCCTTGGGGATAAACACCGACACCGAGATGGACACCGAGATGGAGCCGCGGCGCGCCTTGGGAACCACGGAGCGGCCAAGCTCGAGCACATGGTCGGCCAGGTTGGCGATGGCCACGATATCCTCGTCGCGCTCGCCGGGAAGGCCCATCATGAAGTAGAGCTTCATGCGGTTCCAGCCCGCCTCGAAGGCCGCCTTGGCCGCACGGTCCAAGTCCTCCTCGGTCACGTTCTTGTTGATGATGTCGCGCATGCGCTGACTGCCGGCCTCGGGGGCAAACGTCAGGCCGCCCTTCTTTTCGCCGGCGACCGACTCGGCCATATCCACGCCAAACGAATCCAGGCGCTGCGAGGGAATGGACACGCGAATGCCCGTATCTTCCAGACGGCGGTTAAGGCGACCGAGCACATCGCGGATGCAGGAGTGATCGGTGGTCGAAAGCGAGGTAAGCGACACCTCGTCATAGCCGGTCTTTTCCAGGCCCTGGATCACCGAGGACACAATCTGGTCGGCCGAGCGCTCGCGCACCGGGCGATAAGTCATGCCGGCCTGGCAAAAACGGCAGCCGCGGGCACAACCGCGCAGAATCTCGATCGACAGGCGGTCGTGAACGAGCTGCGCGTAGGGCACGCACGACTGCGACAACGGATTGGTAGCGCCAAAGTCCTCAACGACGCGCTTGTAGACCACCGGTGGGACGTCCTTGCCTTCGCGCGGCACGGTGTAGCCATGCGGCGAGCAGGGCTCGTCATGGCGCACCTCGTAGAGCGACGGCACATAGGTGCCACCGACCGTCGCGAGCTGCTCGACAATCTGAGCGCGCGAGACGCCCTCGTCGCGCAAGCGGCGATGCAGCTGGCAAACCTCGAGCAGCGACTCCTCGCCCTCGCCAATGAGGATGGCATCGAAGAAGGCTGCATACGGCTCGGGGTTATAGACCGAGGGACCACCGGCAATGATGATGGGGTCGTCCTCGGTGCGGTCGGCCGCCAGCAACGGAATGCCGGCTAGATCGAGGGCCTCGAGAAAGTTTGTCACGGCCATCTCATGCGGCACGTGCATGCCGACGATATCGAACGAGGCCACGGGTGCTGCGCCCTCGAGCGACAGCAGCGGGATACCAGCCTCGCGCATGGCATCGCCCATATCGGGCCACGGCACATAGCCGCGCTCGCAGGAAATGCCCTCGGCCTGATTGAGGATGTTGTACAGGATGGCAATACCCTGGTTGGGCAGGCCAACCTCGTACACATCCGGGTAAATCATGCAGCAACGATAGTCGGCATCGGACTTGGAGAGCGTGCCCCACTCATGGTCGATATAGCGACTCGGCTTTTCGACCTTGGCGAGCAACGGCTCGATCAGATGAAAACAGTCTTGGTATGGAACGCGCAAAAGAAACCCCTAAGCAGCGAGATCGGATGCATCCTCGAAAGGACTCATGGGACGGGTGGCACCGGCGACCGTGGTCACCAGGTCGCGGACGCGCGAGAACGTGGCGGCAGCCACCTCGTTGGCACGGCTGTAGTCAATATCGCGCTCGTAGAGCGACACGAGCGCACGGCCCATGCCATAGGTTCCCGCGGCGGCGGTCAGCGCCTTGACGGCAAACCCAATATGCGGCGTCTGCTTTACCAGGGCGCGGGTGACGGCGCGGAGCACCAAGCCGCCGGCAAGCACGCCCGCGACCTCATAACCGCGCTCGGGCTTAATACCGCGTCCAAAGATGGCCGCGAGCTCAAAGAGCATGCCCACCTGCGCCAGCGCCATAACGGGATAATCGGCCCCCGGCAAAAACACCAGCGCGCCCGTCGCCATATTGGTAAGCGCGCACGAGGTGATGATGCGGTTAGCGGCCGCAATACGCATAAAGGCGAAGTTCGCCGCAAATGCCGTCTCCTTGTCCGTGCGATCGAGAATCCAGCGGGCAAGCGTCTCGAGCAGATACGTCTTATCGGTAGCCGCCACCGCGCCGAGCATGGGCGTGGACTCCTGAATAAAAGGCACCTCGACAGCGGACTCGGCCAGCACGCACACGGGGGCGCCGGCAATCACAAGCTCCTGTACAGCGCTCTCCAGACGGTCGGATCCGCACGAAAGGACCAGCACCACGTCGGTATCGGTCTTGGGGACGATACGGTCCTCACCCAGGCGCTCAACGCGCACAATGCCAGACGTCGTCTGCGGCACGAAGGCATCGCGCACCGTCTCGACCAAAAAACGCGAGGCAGACGAATCGAGGTAGACGGACACGCGAACCGGCGTGTCGGAATCCTTCTTGGTGGTCGCGCCCATCTTAAAGACGCGGGTCAGCTTGTCCACGGGAATCTTCATAGCAAACCCCTCCAGCGGTTACGCGGCGCCCGAACGATGCCGCCATATGGATTGTACGATACCCACCGTCAGCAGCTGAATCATCATCGAAGACGACCCGAAGCTAATAAACGGTAGCGGAATACCGGTAATCGGCATCATGCCGATGCACATGCCGATGTTCTCGAAGGTCTGGAATGCCCACATGCCGACGATACCCACGCATGACAAGCGTAGGAACAGAGACTCACACTTAAAGGCGACGCGAATCGTCGAGAACATGAGCAGCACGTACAGGCACAGCAGCAAAAAGGAGCCGCAGAAGCCAAAGGTCTCGGACAAAAAGGCAAAGACGAAGTCGGTGTGGAACTCGGGCAGAAAGCCACCGGCAGACTGCGTCGCATGGCCCAGACCTTTACCGAAAAAGCCACCCGATCCAACCGCGATGAGCGATTGCTGCAAGTTGTAGGCATCGTCCGAATCGGCATTATCGGGGTCGATAAAGACGGTCAGTCGGTTCATCTGGTACTGCTTGATCAAAACGTCATGGCCCAAAAGAGAATCGAGCACCGAATCGAGCGCCAGGATGAGCGCCACCAAACCCACGAGCAGAGCCAAGGTCGACAGCACCCATTCGCGGCGCGCACCGCTCATGCAGATCACAACGGCACCCGACACCAACACGACCAGGCCCGAACCCAGGTCGCCCATGGCGACGACGGCCAAAAACGGAACGGAGAGCATGCCGCAGAGCTTAATGTAGTCGCGAGCGGTATCGATGCGGCCGTTGTACTGCGAACCAAGCGTGGCGATAAAGAAGATCGTGATGAGCTTGGCGAGCTCGACCGGCTGAAAGGTAAGACCGATACCGGGAATCTTGATCCAGCCCGTCATGCCCAGACCGCCCGTATAGGACAGACCCGGAATCTTGGGCGAGAAAATCACAATGAGGTCGATGACGAGCAGCGCCGTCGAGAAGTTAGAGATGCCGCGCAGATCGGTACGCCAGACGAGCACCGCAAGCACCGTACCGATGCCGATGCCCAACAGGTGACGCGAGAATGAGGCGTCGGCCTTAAACTGCGAGGCCGACCAAATGATGATGGCGCCATAGGCTACGAGCGCCAAGGTTGCCAGCAGCACGCCGACGTGCACCTTCTGGCGAAACGTGCCGCGCGAGGCCGAAAGCTGCTTGTTGACACGGTCCAGGCTGCTGCGGGAACCGGTTTTAGTTGAGCGGAACAGGTCCGCCGGCGAAAAATCCATCGCAACCTCCTATCGAACCGAGGAATCGCCCGTGGCAGAAGATGTGTCAGGCTCATCATAGATGGCGCCGAGCACATCGCGCACGACGTGCAGCGCGGTATCGGAGCCACCACCGCCCTGTTCCAAGACAGTGACAATCACGTACTTGGGCTCATCGGCCGGCGCGTAGGCGCAAAACCACGCGTAATCGTCCTCGCCGCTCTTCTCGCCCGTGCCGGACTTGCCGTAGACCGTGGGGGTCAAGGAGTTAAAGTGCGCGGCAGTCGAAGTCGACGCCGAGTAAATCACATCGTGCATGCCGTTACGGACCAGCGCCAGGTCGGCATCGCTATTGATATGGGCCTCCAGGCGCTTCTTTTTGCCCTTGCCGTTGTACTTGTAGGCATCGCCGTCGCCATCACGCGACACCGCCGACAAGAAGACGTGGGGCACGTACTGTTTGCCGCCGTTGGCGAGGCCCATGTAGGCACACGCCATCTGCAGCGGCGTCACCAAAATGTCGCCCTGGCCGATAGCGATGTTAGTCATATCGCCGGCATTCCACTTGCGGTCCTCGGCCGAGGCGTCGGTAAAGTACGACTCTTTCCACTTGGCGTCAGGAATGCGGCCCGTTCCCTCGCTTGGCAGATCGATGCCGCAGGTCTTGCCCAGGCCCCAACGGCGAAAGACCTCCTGCAGGCCCTCGGGATGCTGGTCGTTGTAGAAAAACGCCTTGCCCATATCGTAGAACACGGGGTCGCACGAGTTGGCGATACCGGACTGCAGCGTCATAGTGCCGTGACCGGAATGCAGCCAGCAGTACTTACCCCATGACTTGCCCAGGCCCGTCCAATAGCCCGTGCAGTTCGTGGTCTGGCCTGAGGTATAGGTTCCAAACTCAAGACCGGCCAGAGCCGAGAGCGGTTTGATGGTCGAAGCCGACATATACTGGCCGCTAATGGCGCGGTTGAGCAGCGGATGCGAACCCTTGTCGTCGTTGAGCTCGGTCCACACGTCGTTGGAAACGCCGCCGATGAACACCGACGGATCAAACTTGGGCTCGCTCGCCATACCCAGAATCTCACCATTGTTGGGATCGAGGCACACCACGGCGCCGTTGCCGGCATCGCTATGACCCGTGGTCTTGGCAAGCTCAATGGCATTCGCCAGAGCCGTCTCGCAGGCCTGTTGAATCTTAAGATCCAGCGTAAGCTTAATGTCAGAACCGGCCTTGGCGGGAACGGCGCCGGCTTGACCGGTCACGTTACCCGAGGCGTCAACTTTCACGGTCTGCTCACCACGAATGCCCTGCAGCAGATTTTCGTAGTAAATCTCTACGCCCGCCTGGCCCACAATATCGCCCGATTGATACGAGATCTGGCCAGCCGCGCTATCGCTGCCGTCCGACGACTTCTTGTTCTGCGCCTCGAGCTGCTCGGAGGTAATGGTGCCGGTATAGCCCAAGATATGGCAGGCGGTCTCGCCATACGGGTATTGGCGTTCGGTGCGCTCGGCGATCTTCACACCGGGAAACTCACCGGCGTGCTCCTGGATGTAGGCGACAGTAGAGCGGCGCACGTCAGTCGCGATCGTATGCAGGCTCTGCGCGCCTTCGGAATTGTCCTGGATATTGCGTAGCACCGCGATATACGGCATGCCGAGCACGTTGGCAAGATGACGCACCAGTACCTTGTCATCGGCAAGGTCACGATAGGCGACGACGGCGAGCGAAGGGCGATTTTGCACCAGCGCGACGCCGTTGCGGTCCAAGATGCGGCCACGCACGGCAGGCGTGGTAACGGTACGGGTCTGATTGCTCTTGGCCTGCTTGTCGTAGTAGTCCGACGAGACCATCTGCATGCCCCACAGCTTAACGGCAAGCGCGGCAAACATCGCACCCACGCCCGCGGTGAGGATGGAAAAGCGGCCCTTAAAGGCCGTAGCGGCCGTATTGCCCTCGCCCTCGGTGGCGCGCGGGGCCGTTCCGTGCTGCGTGTCGTAGGTAAAGCGGGAGTCGCCGCGGCGCATGATGACCAGCGCGACCACAATGGCCACGACCAGCACGATACCGGCGACAACAACCGTCAACTGGGAAGACATCTACAGGCCTCCCCTATTTGAGCTTACGGGTCTTGGGCTTAAAGCGCATACCCGACTGACGCCCACCGCGCGCGGAGAACCCATAGCCAGACTGCGGCGCGACGCCGGACATCAAAAACGGAACGGCGACCAGACCGGTCAGAATCGAGGACGGCAGGGCGTGTCCAAAGATCGCCACGACAAAACTCGATTCCAGTCCCATAAACAGCAAGATAATGCTGTAGATCACGTTAATGGCAAGCGCAAAGGCGCCCACCGTGATGCCGCGAGCGCTCGGGGTGCCGCCCGTCTGACCGGCGGCACTGTGTGTCAGGGCAAAGCTGCCCACTGTCAGCAACAGCGACATCACGCCCACCGGCACGGCTGCCGACAGGTCGTAGAACAGGCCGCTGCAAAAACCGCAGATGACGGCCCGCGTGGGATCGCCCGAAAACACACTCAGGCACACCAGGATAATCATAAAGTTGACGCGACCGCCCGCGATGGAGATCTGCGTCGCCAAGCCCGCCTGCAGCAGGACGCAGACAATGGCGGCAATCGCAAAAGTGCGGGAGCCAGTCCCCTGTTCGTGTAGATCCATGGACATGCCTCCCTATTCGCTCGAGCCCGAGTCAGTCGTGTCGAAAGCATCGGAGCTTTCATCCGAGCTTTCGTCTTTGGACTTGGTGGCCGCATCGCGCGAGGTGCCCTGCGGCGTACTGTTGGCGCTGCTCACATCCTCGTCCGAAGCCGACTGCTCATCGGTCAGCGACGTAATGACCAGCACTTCCTCGTTGTTTTCGGCCGTTGTCTGGGCGCGCACGACGATGGTGTAGTACACATCGTTGGCAGACTTCTCCACCGACGAGACCGTACCGAGCGGCAGGCCCTTGGGGAATACGCCGCCGATGCCCGAGGTCACGATGATGTCGCCCACCTTCACGTCGGAATCGACACTCACGTGCTCCAGGCGCAGGGTACCGTCGGGCTGCCCCTGCAGCATACCCTGAGCGCGCGTATCCTGCACCATGGCGGACACGCCCGAGTTCTCATCACTAATCAGGCGGACGGTGGAGGTCTTGGCCGAAACCTCGATAATCTGACCGATGACACCGGCAGAACTCGTCACGGGCATGTTGATGGTAAGACCGTCGGCAGAGCCTTTGTCGATGGTAACGGTCGAGGTCCAGGCATCGCCCGACGCGCCGACAATGCGAGCCGCGGTGGACTTGAGGTTGTAGGTCGACTGAAGACCGACCAGGCTCTCGAGTCGTTCGGCGGTCTTTTGAGCCTCCGAGAGCTCGGCAACCTTTGACGTCAGGACCTCGTTTTGCTTCTTAAGCTCGTCGAGGGTGTCTTGCGAAGCCGTAAGGTTTGAGAACACGTTTCCGATTGCGTTAAAGGGCGCGGCCACAGCCGAGCCCACAAAACGCACCGGCGAGGTAATCGTCGTCACGCCAGAACGCACGGCATGAATCGGTCCCGCCTCGCCCTCGCGAATGTAAAACGTAAGCAGCAGCACCGAAATTACGCTGAAAACAATCAACGGGCGCATACCCGTTGATTGTCGCTTGGTATTCAGATTT
>URTB01000011.1 GCA_900550595.1 uncultured Collinsella sp. | reverse complement strand
ATCTGGTCGCCGGCCCCAAAGCGGGCTCCAAGCTCACCAAGGCCGAGCAGCTGGGTGTGCCCGTGCTGGACGAGGATGCACTCGAGCAGATCTTGGCTACTGGTCAGGTGCCCCAGGCTTAGTGCATCAATAGTCAAATTGAAGAACCGCCCGGAAGCACGATGTCTTCCGGGCGGTTCTTACTTTGCTGGGGCAATCGGCACCGTGATCTGTGTCACGTAGGTTGTGGGGTCGTCGCTGATGATGTCGTCGATCAGGGCAATCTCGCGCGAGGGCCCGGCGGGTGTCAGGTTGCGCTCGCGCATATAGCCGAGCAGCTGCTCATAGCGCGTGCCTGCCTGCCCGTGCGTGCCGCGGAAGCTTATGGTCAGGCATCGCGCGGCGGGCCGCGTCTCGACGTCGCCCACGTAATCATCGGTGTTATCGAGCAGCAAAAAGACCTCGTCGTAGCCGTCAAAGTCGCCGGCGGCGAGGCGCTCGGCGCTGATCCCAACGCCCAAGTTGCCCAAGAAGACAAAGGTCTCGTGCTGCCCCTTCTGCAATTGACGAATCTGCCACTCCAGCGCATAGGCGTCGGTAGGATTGACGCGTTCGCGCAGCACGGCGCAGCGAAATTCGGGCGCATCGATTGTGCAAATGGTGTCGAGCTTGGTGTTCAGGGCATCGTGAAGCAGCGCAAGCCGGTTATCGATCTTGCGCGACACGCGTTCGAGCTCGCGGCGCTTGCGCTCGATGAGCTCCTGCTGCTGAGCCAGCTGCCGCTGCATAAGGTCCACATCGCGCATGGTCACAAAATCACGGATTTGCGCGAGTGACAAATCGAGAACGCGCAGGTGGCTGATGGTATTGAGGGTGGAGAGCTGCCGCGATCCGTAGTAGCGGTACCCGCTCGCCGGATCGATGTGCGCCGGGTCCAGTAGGCCCATCTGTTCGTAATGGCGCAACGTGCCCACGCTCAGGTTAAACAGGCGTGCCACCTCGCCAATGCGGAGCAGGCCCTCGGTATGTTCACTTGGCATGTCGATCACAGGACCGCTCCTTTCAATAGGGTCGGGGAGGGGCGCCAGGCTTGCGTTGCCCCGCTACGCCATCAGCTTGTCAAAAGCTCCGCGGCGGTTGAGTACGGTGAATGCCATCACGCAAATGACTGCCGACAGAATTGACCCGCACGGCGAGGCGATGCCCATGGGAAACAACGTATCGGAATAGGCGTTCGACAGCAGCCAGGCGCCGGGCACGCGAATGAGCGCCACCGCCAGCACGTTGTGCGCAAAGCCGATGTAACTCTTGCCATACGCAGCGAAAAAGCCGCTAAAGCAAATGTGGATGCCGGCAAAGATTGCGTCGAAAATATAACTGTGCATATAGCCGGTGCCGGCCGCGACCACCGCGGGGTCCTTGGCAAAAAAGCCGATAAACGCCGGCGCCACCAGCCACATCAGCACCGTGATTAGGCAGCCGTACACTACCGATATGGTCATGGCGTCCTTGAGTACCTGACGTGCACGGTCGCCCTTGCCCGCGCCGGCGTTTTGCGCCGTGAGCGCGCTGACGGTGGCACCCATGGAACTCGGCACAATGAACAAAAAGCTGATCATCTTCTCGACCAGGCCCACGGCGGCGGCGTCGACCAGGCCGCGATGGTTGGCGATGACGGTGATAAACATAAAAGCCACCTGGATGCAGCCGTCCTGTACTGCCACGGGCACGCCGATCTTAAGAATGCTGCTGAGCACCTCGGGCTGGGGGCGCAGGTCGCTACGCTTAACGTGGATGTTCGTGCGGCGGCTCTTAAGCCACACAAGCGCGAGGGCAACGCTTGCCGTCTGGGCGGTTACCGTGCCGAGTGCCGCGCCCACGGGGCCGAGCCCCATGTGGCCGATAAACAGAAAATCGAGCGCGATGTTGATGATGCATGCCACGCCGATCACGTACATGGGCGAGCGCGAATCGCCAAGGCCGCGAAAGATGGCCGAGAGAATGTTGTATGCGGCGATAAACGGAATGCCGACAAAGCAGATACGCAGGTAGGCGGCGGTGCCTTCGACCGCCTCGGGCGGCGTGCCAATGAGCGCCACAACCTGCGGGCATAGTGCAAACAAGATGACGGCCAGTACCACCGAGACGCCCATAAACAGCGTAATGGTGTTGCCGATGGCGGTCTCGGCGCGATCGAAGCGACGCGAGCCCACGGCGTGGCCGACGATGACCGTCGTTCCCATGGCCAGGCCCACGAGCGTCACGGTAATGATATAGAGCGTCTGCGCGCCATTGCCCACGGCGGTGATGCCGGCGGCGCCGCTAAACTGCCCCATCATGTACAGATCGGCCATGCCGTAGAGCATCTGCAAAAAGTACGAGAGCATATAAGGCAGGGCAAAGACCGCGATGGTCTTGAGGACATTGCCGCGTGTGAGGTCGTGTTCCATGGGCGGGGCTTTCTGGCTGGGTTTGTTTACGTACCAGTGTAGTGAAAATCCTACAACGATTGTAGAGTCAAGGTTTATGTTGGGTGCCGGGCGAAAAAGTGAGCCTGTATTCATTTCCCATGGTTTAAAAGAGTTGGATTAACCCGTTCGAGCATGATGCTTTGACCTCTCCGTGCCCCTCGCCTCAAACCATCACAACATTCGATGTTTTTTGCCAAAATCGGGAAAAGCATCGAATGTTGTGATGGTTTTTCTACCACTCGATCGGGTGGAATCGCTTTCTTGCGCGCGAAGGTGTGCGGACCCGTGGGCAGGGGAATAAGGTTGGTTATCCGACTCCATTGGAGGGCTCATGGACCTGCCGATCGTCCTGTCCCATAAGACTGCCTGGCTGTACCACAACGTGGCGCGCCCGTCCGAGCCGCTCTCGCGAGCAAGCAGCCTATACGATGAGGACTCGCTTGCTAACGAGGCGGAGCCGACTGCGGACCTGCCCAAATTGGGGCTCGATACCAAGGGGCTGAGGGCTTCAACGGCAGTTGGGATCGTTACCGACTATCTGGTTTCGCTCGGTATTCCACGAGAAGAACTCGATCATATCGACACGCTCGTCAACTTTGATTTTGAGCGCTCGACGCCGGCTGGATTTAGGTGCCACGTGTTTGGGGCGCCGGTACCTCCAGGCCATCTTATCGAGGTGGCAGAGGGCCTTCTAGTGGTTGACGAGGCCATGTGCTTTGTTCAAGCGGGTTCGTGGATGAGCGAGCCCGAGCAGCTGGAATATGGCTACGAAATCTGCGCCCGATACCATTTGAATCATCTGTCGACAGGCGATTATATCGAGATGGGGCAGAGGTATACCGTTGCCGACTTGATTGCCTATTGCAATGAGAACCGATCTCGTCAGGGGGCTGTACGCGCGGCCGCCGTGCTCAAGCGCGTGCACGATGACGCGCGGTCGCCCATGGAGACGGCCACCGCAATCATGGTCGTAGCAAAACGTTCCCAGGGAGGGCTGGGATACGCCAAGGTCGAGCTCAACCATCGGGTCGATGTTCCCGGCGAGTTCAAGTATCTTGCAAAGGCCGGGTATTTCGAGATCGACGTATATGCACCTGCGAGCGGTACGGGGATTGAATACAACGGCTCGGACCATCTTGATAAACAGCGCAGCGCGTCGGATGCGGAGCGTATGGCCGTGCTGAGCGCGCTGGGCTTTAGGATGATCGTCCTCACCGGGACTCAGTTTGCCCATCAACTGCAATTGCATCGGGCAATGAATGCCATCGCGCTCGCTATGGGCCTTAAGTGCGACCGAAGCGAAGCGTTCCAGAAACGTCAGAACGACCTACGAGAATTCGTGATTCGGCACTGGGACGGCGGCCTTTAGGGGCGTTTTGGTCCTTCTGCGGGGTGCTGTGGGCAGGCAAACCATCACAACATTCGACGTTTTTTGCCAAAAACGGGAAAAGCATCGAATGTTGTGATGGTCTGTGTTGAGGATGGGCTTGGAAGGTCCGTTTTGTTCGAGGCGACCTGTCCTGTCGTACGGGTGTCGGCATGATTCTCTCGTGGGGTATTATGTTTTCCGAAGAATAAAACGCCGCGTGAGGGGAGGGCTGCGTGGACGGGCACGTGCAACATGACGGTTTTGGTCGCGATATCAACTACCTGCGCATTGCCGTTACCGACAAGTGCAATTTCCGCTGCATTTACTGCATGCCGGCCGACGGCGTGGCGCCCCGCGCGCACGACGAGCTACTCAGTGCCGAGGAAATCGCCCGCTTTGTGCGCTTGGTAGCGGGGGAGGGCATTCGCCGCGTACGCCTGACGGGCGGCGAGCCGCTGGTCAGCCGCCGTATCATCCCGCTCATTCGTGACATCCGCGCGATTCCGCAGATCGAGGACATCTCGCTTACCACCAACGGCGCCCTGCTGCCCAAGCTGGCGCCGCAGCTCAAAGATGCGGGGCTTAACCGCGTCAACATTTCGCTCGACACACTCGATCCCTCGCTGTTTGGAAAGATCACGCGCCTGGGTCGGCTCGAGCAGACTATAGCTGGCATCGACGCGGCGCTGGCTTGGGGCTTTGAGCCCGTTAAGGTCAACTGCGTTGTTGTGCGCCGGCTCAACCAGGATGTGGCGGCCCTCGCACGGCTGACCGTCGACCGCCCTATTCATCTGCGATTTATCGAATATATGCCCATCGGCGACGAGCACACGAGTTCGCATTGCGCTGTGGATCCGCATGCTCCCGCGCTCAATCCCGAGCTGTGGGATGCGAGCGATACCGTGCCGAGCGACGAGCTGCGGGCGCGCATCAATGCCGGGGCCGCCGCGACGGGACTGGGCGAGCTTGAACCGCTCGATATCAACGACGCTCCTGCCGGCGCGGGCCCTGCGCGCTACTGGCACTTTCCGGGCGCGGCGGGAACGGTTGGCTTTATCAGCGCCATGTCCAATCATTTTTGTGCGAATTGCAACCGTCTACGCCTGACGGCCGATGGCAACGTGCGTCCGTGCCTGTTCAGCGATGCCGAGTATTCGGTGCGCGACGCCCTGCGCCGTGGTGATGATATGCAGGTACTTTCGATTTGGCGCGATGCCGTCGCCCACAAACCGCAGGAACACGCGATAATTGAGGGCACGCAACGATTTATGTCCCAAATCGGAGGATGATCATATGGCCAAGAGCAGGTACGCCGATGCCACCAAGGCCGCTCGCAGGGCCGCGATGTCTGCCCACAAAGTCACGGCTGCGGCGAATGCTGGCAACGCCGACGCGTCCGCACGGCCGACTGCCAGCGCTGCCACCGAGCCCGCCCGCGACGCCCGTCGCGACGAGCTGACGCACGTGGACGCCAAGGGCGAGGTGCGCATGGTCGACGTGTCCGACAAGGCCGAGACCCATCGCATTGCCATCGCCGAGGGCACCATCCTCATGCACCCCGAGACGCAGACCATGGTGCTGCAGGACCGCGCCAAGAAGGGCGACGTGCTTGCCTGCGCGCGCGTGGCGGGCATCATGGCCATCAAGCGCACGAGCGACATCATTCCCATGTGCCATCCGTTGCTCATTACCAAGAGCAAGTGCGATATTGCGCCCATCGCTCCGGCGGGGACGCCGGTCGAGGACGTGCCCGAGGGCTGGGCGCCGGCGCGCGCGGACGGGCAGGTTGGCTTTCACGTGCTGGTTACGGCCGGCGTGACGGGCAAGACAGGTATCGAGATGGAGGCGTTGACCGGCGCGAGCGCCGCGTGCCTGACCATCTATGACATGTGCAAGGCGGTCGATCGCGGCATGGAGATCGTCGACGTGCGCCTGCTGCACAAGGAGGGCGGCCGCTCGGGCGTGTGGGATCGTGCGGAGCGTCAGGCCGCTGCTGTTGAGGCTGCTGCCGCTGACGGTGCCGCGCCCGCGAACGCACCCGTCGCCGCCGCGCCCGCAGCTCCGGCACCGGCCGTCCCTGCGATCGCGTTTATCGGCTACCAAAACTCGGGCAAGACCACGCTCGTCGAGAAGGTCATTGCCGAGCTCACCCGCCGCGGCCTGCGCGTGGGTTCACTCAAGCATCACGGACATCACGGCTTTGATATCGATGTGCCCGCTAAGGACACCTGGCGCCATCACCAGGCCGGGTCCAAGCACGTGGGGCTCATCTGCGCCACGCGCTGGGCGGAGTACGCCGACACGCGCGAGGAGGACGAGATGTCCGCGCGCGAGCTGCTGTCGCGCTACAACGATGTCGACGTGGTGATCATCGAGGGCTACAAGACCGAGGGCTTCGACAACATCGTCGTCGCACGCTCCGGTGTCGACCGTCTGCGCGGCAAGAGCTCGCTCGACCTGGTCGACGGTCACACGCTGGCCCTTGCCTGCAACGAGGCCCTGGCGCGTCAGGCCTTCGATGCAGGCTTTGCGACCCGAGCCATCAACATCAACGACGCCCGAGCCATCTGCGACCTGATCCAAGACCACCTTCAGGCTTGACGCTGCGCCGGCCCCAAGCACCCCATCTCGCCCCTCAAGCCGTCGCTCGCGTACCAAAGTACGCGTCGCTCCTCTTTCGGGGCGACCTGGGGCACTTGGAACCGGCTCGCTGCGCTGCCATAACATGCCAAAAAGGGACAGGTTTATTTTGGCAGGTTTTATCTGGGCAAACGTCATTTCCACCACAAAGGGCCAGGCTCCTTTGTGGTGGTTTTTGCTTAAGTAGATGTGTGGGACATGCCTTACAATCTACCAAGTAGTTCATGACGGGCGAAAAACGGAGAGAAGGGGCTTGATGCGTCCTTAATGTTTCGTGCGGATAGATTGATTTGACAGACGGTGGCGAATACCACCGCCCGTATTCGTATGAAACGAGGAGTCTCCATGCTCGCATCTCTTCTCTCAAAACCTCAACCTTCGCTGTCCGTGCAGGCCAAGCGCCTGGTGGCGATGCGCTTTCTCATCTACACCGGTTTTCAGACCAGCTACTTTATCGGCGTTATCGGAACACTCACCTATGCAGACGATGCCTCGGTCGTGGCGACATCGCTGGCCGTCCTTTTTATGAACGTATTCGTGATCCTTGGATCCTTTGCGGGCGGCGCGGCGCTTGACGCCTGGGGCCCGCGCCGTCATTTCTTGCTGAGCATCGTGGGCACGCTGGCAACCGGCGCGGCGACCATTGCCTTTGGCAGCGCGACCGGAACAGTCCTTGCCGGCGCGGCGCTCCTAGGTTTTATGATGGGATTCGCCCAGCCCATCGCCACATCCTATCCGGCTTACCTCACTGACGATCCTGTCGAGCTCAAAGACATCAACTCCGCCATCGCCATGCTCTCAAACGTGAGTATCATCGTTGGCCCCACGCTGGGCGGCTTTGTCGCGGCAGCTGCGTCGTCGCGCGCGGTGTTCGTGCTCATGATGATCTTTACCGTACTGGCGCTCGTCGCCGGTTGGGGCTTTAGGCCGCAAGAAGGTCGCGTCGCCGCGCGTGAAAGTACTCCCGCGGACAGCAGTACAACGGCAATCACTGCCAGCCAAAGCTCCAACCCCAGCACGTTCGCCCGCGTCACCTTCGCGACAAGCATCAAGACAGTCTTCACCAACAGTATCCTCGCCTTGCTGTTCTGCATCATCTTCCTCTCGAACTTTGGCTACGGTGCCTTCGATCCGCTGGAGTCGTTCTTCTACCGCGATGTCCTGCGCGTTGGTGTTGAGTGGATGGGCTGGCTCTCGTCGGCAAGCGGTGTAGGCGCGGTGCTGGGCGCCGTCCTCGCGCTCCGCTTGCCACCGCACCTGGTCAACCTTAAAACGCTGCTCGTGGCGCTTATGTCCGTGGGCCTGGGAAGTTTGCTCTATGTGGGAACGCCGTACGTGGGCGTGGCCCTTGTCGGCCAGATTGCCCTGGGCGTGGCTTGGGGCGTCGTCAACCCGCTCCACAACACCATCGTGCAAACGACGGCACCGCTCGAGCAACTCGGTCGCGTGAACTCGGTCATGGGCTTTGGCAATATGTTCGCCGGCGTGGCCCCGCTGGCGATTGCCCCGTGGCTGGCGGCGACGTTTGGCGTGCAGCAGACGCTCGTAGGGGCGGGCATGGTCGTGACGGCGGTTCCCGCGGCACTGCTGCTGTTTGGACGCCGGCATTTGGATCGTGCCGCAAAGCGGTAAAAACCATCACAACATTCGATGAAAATCGCGATTTTTCCGAAAAACATCGAATGTTGTGATGGTTTGCGCCCCGGGCCAGGCCACCCTTCGGGTCCGGCCACCACAAAGGGGCCAGGCCCCTTTGTGGCGATCGGGTCCCAACGGCCCGCGCCCTGGTATACCATGTACACCATTTCCGACCACATTCAGTACCGCCGCACAACCCAGAAAGGCCCCCATGGACACCATCTTCAGCCACATTAAAGCCGTGTTCTGCGATATCGACGGCACGCTGCTCACGAGCCAGCACACGGTGTCCCCGCGCACCGTGGCGGCGAGCCGCGCCCTGCGCGAGCGCGGCGTACTCTTTGGCCTGTGCACCGGGCGCGACGCCCACGCGACCGAGGCCATGTATGAGCTCTGGGGCATCGAAGGCCTGGTGGACGTGCTCGTGGGCTGCGGTGGCGCCGAGGTCATCGACCGTGCGCACGACATCAACGAGCTGAGCTATCCGCTGCCGGGTGAGACTATCGCGCGCATCTGCAAGCACATGGCGGACCTTCCGGCAACGCCCGTCTGTCCCCGAGACGGCGTGTTCTACGTGCCCGAGAGCAACGCATGCGTCGAGCACCTGTCGCGCGTCGACGGCGTGCCCTACCAGGTGGTCGACTTTGCCGAGTTTTTGCGCGAGCCGCATGCCAAGGTGATGTTTACCATGGCACCCGAGGTAATGCCGTGGGTGATTGAGCGGGCGTCGACGTTTGCCGATGACACTGTTAAGGCGGCGGCTCTGCAAACCACGCAGCGGCTCTACGAGTTCATGGATCCGCGCGTGTCCAAGACGCGCGGCCTTGTGCGCGTGGCGGAGCTTAACGACATGGAGCTCCAGAACATCTGCGTGTTTGGCGATGCCGATAACGACACCTGCATGGTGGCCGACGCCGGCGTGGGCGTGGCCATGGCAAACGGTAGCGACGTCACCCGTGCCGCCGCCGACTTTGTAACCGCGAGCAACGACGAAGACGGCATCGCGATCTTTATCGAGGAACATCTGCTGTAGCGCTAGGGCAGAATCACCACAAAGGGGACAGGTGCCTTTGTGGCGGCCTCAGGCGATTTGGGCGAATTGATGCCTAAAATCTGCGCACAAAATCAAATATGATTGTCTGAACATCACGCTTCTAACCACCGATGAGTTAAAGATATTCCCATCAACTTGGTAGTCTATTCCTCCCGGTTAATGACCTACTGTTCACGGTCGATTTTCGACCGTTCACAGGATGTTTGCTCTTGAGCAAAATGTTGTGCAAATAAATCTAATGCCATTAAAAAATAATAGGCAACTAAATTACCAGCAGAAACAAAAAACAGATAGCGAATAAACGAAGGTTAATCCGAGCGAATGTCAAGAGAATTGAGAACTGGCTACAAAAATGTCGGTTTTGTTGCTCGAATGTTTAAACAATAGTTACAATAGTATTACTAAGCGTGCGCAATTACAGATTGCGCAGATACGTTTGATAGTGAAAGAGCAAGATCGCGGTCTCTTGGGGAGGAGACATCGATGAAAGCGAATTCAGAAAAAACTAAGCAGAGTAAAAAAGCGACGCGCCGTGTACTGGCAGGCGTTTTGTGCGGAGCCTCCGTGTTGAGCCTGGTACTGTCGCTCGTCATGCCTCCGATCTCGCAGGCCATTGCCAATGATGCCCAGACAGTTTCTACCGAGGAAACTGTGATGGGGGGGGGTTCCTCAAGTGAGTCTACTGATGTAGACAACACCAACAACGGGGATACCGAAAACCAGAATAGTGACGACGCTGAGGGTGGCGAGTCTGGAGATGATGTCCAGTCTGAGGGGCTGTCCGAGGAAGACTCGCAGGACGAGGATGCCGAGCAGACCGCGGATGACGCTAGCAATGAGGGCGCAATTCCACCTGTTGCGGAGGATGCGACCGAATATACGCTGATTAATTCTGCAGACGACCTATCTCACTACCTTCAAAATGATAAAAAGGCCGGCAAATATCGCTTGAATCTCGATATTGAGTATGCAAGCGACATTACGCTTGGCCAGGGTGAAACCACCATCGACCTCAACGGCCATAAGATCAAACACTCGGGCGTGGAGCCTGGCAAGTCGCCCAACATGTCCATGTTCAATGTGCCCGAGGGTGCGACGCTCACGATTGAGGATCTGCAGCAGGCGGCTGATAACAAGTTCGAGCAGGATGGCGACAAAAACGGCAACCTTGCTAAGCTCGATTACGACGGCACAACGCCCAGTAAGCTCACTTACTACGTGACTGATTCGACTTCGAGTGACACTGCTACTACCGAGACCCTTTTCAAGCACGAGGTTGCCATCAATGGCGCCATCGTGGGCACCACTGCTCACTCTACGATGAGGCTCATCAACGTCTGTGGCGGTACGTTTAACCTTCAAAGCGGCGTGCTGACCACGAATCAGGACGCAAATGTTCGCCACCTGATTTATGCCGATAACGGCTCTACCGTCAGCATGAGTGGCGGATACGTTTGTGGTGCTTCTATGGGCAGCGATGGTGCTGGTGCTGGAATTCATGTTGAGGGCTCAACCCTGGATGAGGGCTCAACCCTGGAGATCTCTGGCGGCGTAATTGCTGGTAACTATGCCCCCAGTGGCGGCGGCGTTTATGCCAAGGATTCTGCGGTAGACATGGTTGGCGGTATTATCTCCGGTAACGGTACAAATAATTATGAAAGCGGTTATGGCGCGGGAATTTGTGCTGAGGGCTCTATGGTGACCATTACGAATGGTTACATTACTAACAACAAATATCAGTACTATATCGATGAAGGACACAAAGGTAACGGTTGCCATGGTGGTGGCGGCATTGCTGCTTTCAATGGCGGCAGTCTCACAATTAACGGTGGTTACATTACCGGTAACTACTCTGCCGAGGCTGGCGGCGGCGTTTATGCTGGCGCTTGGAATCGAGCTCTTTCCGGGTTTACGTTTTCTGGTGGAATCATCGCCAGCAATGTGGCGCAAAACTCAGAGGGTGGCGGCATCCGTATCGCTGCGCCTACCGTTGGTGTGTTTGAAGTGCCGAAAGGTTCACACGCTTATATCACTAACAATACGACCAATACCACCAACGACTGGGGTGGCGGCGGCGTGTTCGTTCAGGGTAGCAGTGAACAAGGCATTAAATCGGCGAGCCTCAATATATATAACGCGCTGATTACCAACAATCATGCCAATGGCTTTGGCGGCGGGTTTGCCGCTTGCCCGACTGGTAAGACTGCCATTACCGATACCAATGGCATCGCGGTTTTCGGTAATACTGACGGTAAACCTGACGGTAGTTATAACCGATCGGGCGGCACACACGAAAAGACCGATGACAAGGATTGGCTCCCTAACAACAAAGGCGGCGAAATAACTGAAGAGTTTAAAAAAGCCGGTCACCAGGATCTTTTTCTTATTCGCGATAGTACTAACGGTGAATACATCGCAGCCGTAACGGGTCAGATGCTTGGCGGCGGTGCTGCCAACTGGACGGGCACGATCGACAAAACACCAACGTCTATCGGCAAGTACGAGGGCGCCCAAGCTAAGTACAGGATTGGCCTTAAATCTAAGCCGATTCAGGAAGATAAAGATGCTGCTACCGCGGCTGCGTCCCTCTTCATCACGGGCAACAGATCCAACATTCACGGTGGCGGCATCATGACCAACGGCGACGTAATCGCTGGCTCCACCACGGAGGTGAACGTGTACCCCAAGATGAAGCTCAACGGCACTAAGGCGCTAACGGGTCGTGCGCTTAAAGACGGAGAGTTCAAGTTCCAGCTGCTCAAACGGGGTACAAACAAGCAGGATCCCTCGTTTGCCGATCACAAGCTGCAACTCAATGGCTGCACAAAAGTTGGCGATGGGGTCACGAATGATAGTGACGGCAACTTTGCCTTTAATCTGGGCGAGGTCTACTCCGATGGCTCGATTGTCTACTACCTCGTTGAGGACCCCGGTGACAATCCCGTTTCTGGCGTGACTTGCGACGAGACTATCTACAAGATTGAATTTGAAACAACGGTGGCCCAGACACAGAAGGTGCTGGACATTACTTACACCTACTACTCGGTTGGAAAAGTAAAGGTCACTAATCTCACCAAAGGGGACTCGATGGAGGTTACTCCGAGCGATGTCAGTAATGTGTCCGTTAATCTCACGAACGGTAAGATCTTTATTAATGATAAGACCTTTACTAATGCATACACAGCCAAGGGCTCTTGGACACCTCAGGTGACCAAGAAGGTCGACGGCGGCGAGATGAAGAGGTTCAAGTTCGAGCTGTATGCTGAGAATTCCGACAACACGGAGACACCCCCTCAGACCAAATATACTTCTGCTGAGTCGGGAAATTCTCAGACAGTAACGTTCGATCCGGTACCAATCGGTCCACTGGGCATCAATGATCTTACCAATGGCAAAGCAACGTTCACCTACTACATCCGTGAATGCGACGCCAGCGAGGCCGATGGCACCAAACACGAAGGCTACAAGAACGACACCAAGAGGTTCAAGGTCGTGGTAACGGCAACGGACAACGGTGACGGCACGCTGAAATGCACGCCGGTCTACTACGAGGTCGACGCCAACGATAATGTGAGCGCGAATTCAACCCCTAACCCCACCTTCACCAACACCTACTCCCCTTCTTTGCCCCTTTCTGGTATGTCGGGCGTCACGCTGACGTACCTTGCCGGCGCGGCGGTGCTTTGCGCTGCTGCAGCCTGGATGTACATTCGTCGCAAGGCGAATGCGAAGGGGGGTGAGCGTCGTGAATAAGAAAGTTTGCTCCTTCCCGATCTTGTTTGCGCTGCTTGCCCTCCTGATCGGCACCTGCGCGGTTGTGTTCCCCGCTTCCGCGCAGGCCGCGCCGACCTCGACCGGTTCCATCACGGTGAGCGGCACTGTGGCGCGCAGCTACGATGCCTACCAGATCTTTAGCGCCAACGTCGTCGACGGCGACAGCGACGCCAAGATCGCCACCGACCTCGCCTGGGCAAGCGACGCCGTGCGCGACGCCGCGCTGCCTGTGCTGCACAGCGCCGGCATGCCCAACTCCCAGACCACCGCGCAGGAAGCTGCCGAATGGCTCAACGCCGATTCCCACCTTACGAGCGCGCTGAGCGCACAGCTCGCTCGTTCCCTCCAGAGCTCTGACGCCGTGCCCCTTAACGCGGGCACGGCGTCAGAGCTGCCCTGTGGCTACTGGCTCATCGTCGCCGACGACGACGTCATCGCCCAGGGCGAGGCCGGCACCGCGCCGATCATGGCTCTGGTCGGCGGCAGCGCCGTCACCGTCAAGCCCAAGGCCGCGACGCCCAAGGTCTCCAAGCATGTGCTGGAGGACAGCACCGCCGCCTGGCAGAAGGCCGCCGACGCCACGGTCGCCGACGACCTGTACTGGCGCCTCTCTGTCACGGTCCCGGCGGGGCTCACGGCCTACGGCACCTATACGGTGCAGTTCGTCGACACCATGAGCGCGGGGCTCGACCCCTCCAAGGTGGCCGCGAGCGTGCGCGTGTACGTGGCGGCGGGCGCGGACGGCGGCTTTGACGCCGTCTCGACCGGCAAGGACGGGCGCGTCGGCACCGAGCCCGCGAAGGGCTGGACCGACATCACGGCCCAGTGCGCCACCAAGGTAGCGGCCGACGGTAAGACCTTCACCGTGTGCACCGGCGACCTCATCGCCGCGCTCGGCGGGGCCGACGCCTTCACCGCGGGCGCCCGCGTGGTCGCCGTGTACAATGCGCCGCTCAACAGCGCATGCAACCACGGCATCGCGAAGGGCAACCCCAACGAGGTCTACCTGCGCTACCCGCGCTCTCCCTTTGCCGACCAGTCCGGCGATGCCGGCTTTACCCGCACGCCGAGCGACGATGCGTGCGCCTACACCTGGGATCTCGCGCTCACCAAGCGCGGCAGCGACGGCGACAAGCCGCTTGCCGGGGCGGTCCTGAGCATCGCCGATGACCGTGGTCGCACGCTGGCGGCCGACGGCATGTGGGATGCGGAGGGCAAGGCCACCGTCACCACGGGCGAGGACGGCCGCGTGACCGTCTCGGGCGTGGACTCGGGCAAGCTGGAGGTCCGCGAGCTCAAGGCGCCCAAGGGCTACACCGCCTTTGAGGGCACGCGCTCCGTGACGGTCAAGGCCGAGGGCCTGGACGTCGACCAGGTGGCCGCCGCCAAGCCCAAGCTCACCATCACGGCCGAGTCGCCCCTGCGCGCCGACAGCGCGGACGGGTCGACGGGCAGCCTGGAGGCGTCGCTCATCAACACGCCCACCGGCACACCCCCTAGCATTACCACCGGAGGCTTTATGCCCTCGACTGGCGATATGGCATTGTACGCCGCGGCCGCCGCAGCGGTCGCCGGAGCCGCGCTCATCGTGGTCGCGCTCCTGGTCAAGCGGGGAGGTGGCAGCCATAAAGAGTAGCTGGCAGCCCCACAGAGAGCGGGGCGAGACGTAGCGAAGTAGATGCTAAGACACAGACAGACAGATTTAGATCAAATGGAATTCGAGCAGAAAGCAGAGGAAAAGAAGATGAGCATGAGCAAGAACATCGCACGCCTGGCAGTAACCGCCGGCCTCACAGCAGCGCTGAGCTTCGGCGGAGTCATGGCCCCGGTGACCATGGCGTTTGCTGAGGGTGTGCCAACGGTGGCTACGGAGAAGGGCAAGGTGTTTATCGCTGACCCTGGCACTGCTGAATATGCCGACACATCTTTCAAGGGCATCCAGATTTTCAAGGCGACGGTCACACAGAATAAGGATGAGGGCGTTTGGACTGGCGACAAGACACTTTCCGACATTGCTTGGGCATCGCCTAAAGTTCAAGATGCTGTGATCGGTGCATTTACTCGCGCCGATGGAACTCGCGCCGACGGAGCTCCTACGGATACAAGCGCTCAGGCTTGGGCTAAGTACATTAACGATTATGCCGGTAATAAAGTTGGTCAGACTGCCAAGGTTGACGCTGACTCCACGTTGGATAAGATTGCTGCCGCACTTGAGAACTCGGCTCTAACCTGGACAAAACCGAGCGATTCCAGCAAGGGTAACTTTGAGAGTCTGGACCAAGGCTACTGGCTTTTCGTGACCGATGTGCCCAGTAAGACCGGCAATACTGACGCGTACACTTCGCCGATTTTCACCATCGTCGGTGGCTCTGACGTTAATGTAGCCCCCAAGAAGAGCGTCCCCAACGTGACCAAGGCCGTCATGGATGACAAGGGCGATAAATTTGTTACGGACGTTAATAAAACCGTTTTCACTGCTGCCAACAAAGCTGCCGACTCTGCCTCCGATCAGCTGATTAAATATCAGCTTGCCGGCACTGTTGCAAGCAACATTAATACGTACAAGATGTACAGCTACACTTTCACCGACAAGCTTCCCAGCACGATGGTGCCGAATCTTAGTGGAAATAACCCGGTCGTTGAGGTCAAGATTGACGATTCAGTCGTAGATCCCGCTTGCTACAGTGCGACCTATGCCCCGGGGGAAAGCACGAATACGCTCACTGTTTCCTTCGAAAACCTCAAAGAAGCAAGGGATACGCATGGCACTCCCATTACCGTTGACGGTAGTTCGACAGTCTATGTGAACTATGAGGCAAAACTGGATGCTGACAAGATTAACGCGGATATGCTCGGCAACGCCCAGGTGAACAATGTCATGTTGACCTATTCCAACAACCCGCACACCAACGGCACCGGTACCACGGTTGACCATCCGGCCTACGACTACACCTATGGTATCGATGTTACCAAGGTCGGTAGCGACAAGGACGAGAATGGCGAGCACAAGACCCTCGAAGGCGTTCAGTTCACACTGCAGGAGAAAGGCTCCGACAAATTTATCAAGGCAGACGGTACCACGACGTCAAATCAGAACGATGCAATACTGACTACCACCTCCGATGGTAAGATCAGCGTCGTCGGTCTCGACGAGGGTACCTATATCCTCAAGGAGGTTAAGCCTGCGCCTGGCTACAACAACTCCGCAGCCGGTGGCATCACGTTTGCCATCACGAACACTGACCTGCCCACTAACGGCAATCCTTTCAATCCTGGGTGCAATTTTCCCGAGGGAACCTATGACAATCTCGTCCAGTCGACTTCCGCACCTACTGGAACCGTCGACGGCAAGGTACACCTCACTGTCACCGACCAGAAGGGCTCCAACCTCCCGCTCACCGGTCTCAACGGCGTGACCTTCACTTGGATCGCTGGTGGCGCGGTGCTGTGCATTGGCGTGGCGCACCTCATCCGCAGCCGTAAGCAGGCTGAGGAGTCCGAGCAGGAGTAACGCTCGCTCACCCATCCCTTTGGCAGGTGGGATG
>URTB01000010.1 GCA_900550595.1 uncultured Collinsella sp. | reverse complement strand
GAAATAACCGAGCCCCGCTTCTTTTTGTTCGTTTATGGCCTTGCAGCAAAAGTTACTCTGCCGCTTCAAGAGACCCTACCGCTCCTCCAGCGTCCAGCCCTTCTGGGCACAAAGATCGCGCAGGGTGGCCACCAGGTCCGCATTGGTGTTGCTGTCGACCACGATCTTGTCGATGTGATCAGCGGCAATGTTGAGCTTGGGGAACGAGTGGCTGCAACCCGACAGGTTGAGCTCACCGACGTTGCAGGTAATCTCGAGTGCGCCAAGAATGTCATCATTCGAAAGATCAATCTTCTCGACGTCACCCTGAAGACCTTGGTCAACGGTAAAGAACATTAGGTTCTTAAGACCCGAGGCGTTGATGGAACTGACAGCACCCTTAAGGCCCTCGATCTTAAAGGAATTAAGCTTGGGACAGACGCTCAGGTCGAGGTCCTGGGTCGTCATGTCGCCAAACTTGAGCACCTCGAGTGCCTCGAGCTCGCTAAAGTCTGCACTCTTGGCGCTCAGGGTATTGATGCCGAGCGTGTCGAGCTTGTCCAGCTTGCTAATGGGCGTGAAGTCCGTCACCTCGTCACTCACGACCAGCTCTGTGATGCGCTGGGTCTCCTTGGCGGTCAGCTGGCCATCGTCATCGTTATCGTAGTCGGCAAGCAGCCCGTGCAGGGTATCATCCGTGATCGCATCAACATCGACGAGACCTTTTTCTTTCTTGGTCTCGGAGCCAGAGGCGTCAGTTGAGCTCGACTCTTTAGAGGCGCTCGACGAGGCTTCTCCGGCGCCTTGCACGTCACCGACGCCGCCAATCACGGCAAAGGCAGCAACCGCGCCTATGACCACAACCGCCGCAAGCACTACCAGGGCGCGAACGCCGCCCAAGCGAGAAACGGCTTCATTTGCACGTTCAGCCGCCTGTCCATTCGGCTGGCCGGCAGGGCGAGGGATCCGACTTGTCGAACGCCTCGGCGTCTGCTGCGCCTGCCCAGCAGACTGTTCGGTTGCCTGCCCGTTCGGACGCATATTCACCCGCACATCCGGCGTCTCGGCAGGCCGCTCATGAGCCCCGCCCGAAGGCTGCTCGGTCACACGCTGAACCCGTTCGTCATCCCGCCAAGACATGTCGGGCTTAAAATTCGCCATATCGCTTCTCCTCACTTGAGCGCATCGCTACTGCTGCTCCATGGTGTAACCGTAGTCACTGCTCATTTTTTGCAAATACTCGACCAAGCTGCTGCTCGTGTCGCTGTCGTACAAGATCTTGCCAACACAATTGGGTGTAAAAGTGAAATGGAAGGCATCTTCCCTGCCTGCCCCGCACAGATTGAGTGTATCGACTCTGCAACCGATCTTCAGGACCTTGAGGTTCACATCACCCGACAGGTCAAGCGTCCCAATACTGCCATCAAGGCCTTCGATCTGGACGTTCGTCAACGAGGACATGTTTTTGGCATTCAAGGTATCGACGGGGCTCTCGAGCCTGTTTATGGTAACGCGCTGTAGCTGAGGAAAACGTGTGAGATCAACCTGAGGCACCGAGCAGTCGCCAATGGACAGATGAGTGATATTGCTAATGGAGCTTATGTCGTAGCTTTCGCTGTCGTAGTCGCCGATGCCAAACGTCGTGATGTTGTGGAAGTTGGCCAACAGCGGAAGCGAATCAAACGACTCGACGTCGATTGAGCTAGCTTCATCCGCAGTCTCTTGCGAAATATTGCCGTCCTCATCTGCATCGAGCGCTAAGTCCGAGCGCAGCGCCTCGTCCGTAATCTCATCGAGCGTGAGCACTGTGGCCTTTTTCGCTTCTTCCTGGTGGCGCTCTTCTTTTTCCTTTTTACGCTGAGCGCGCGCCGCCTCGTCTTCTTGCTGCTGTTTGACCTCGGCACGCTGCTCGGTCTGCCGATTTGTGTCGGAAATGCCGCTTGTGATGGACGTGACCGCCACAATGGCAATGATTACCACCACGGCAAGGACAACCGCTACGCGCGGACCGCCCAAGCGGTTCACGATATCGTTGATATCCGATCCGTTGGACCCGGCGCCCCCGCGGTCAGACCCGTTCTGATTAATTGCCATCCGTGTTTCCCCCTCCGCCGCCTACAGGCGGTCCTTGTCGAAGTAGTCAGCGTCGCGCCAGTCGCCGCGCCAGCGGTAGGCATGGGCGTTCTCGCGCGACCAGTCGCTCAGGCGGCGCAGGATGAAGCGGCTCATGTCGTCCGCGAGCGGCTCGATCGGCCCCACGCGCCGCGCCTCGGCCGCCTGCTCCCAGAACGAGTACGCCATGAGGTAGAACGTGCCGGCATCGACGTAGTCGCCCGGGTAGGCGGGGTCGTCGAACCAGCCGTGCGTGTCGGGCGTGCCGTTTTGTTCGCACCACTCCGCCACGTTGAGGGCGAGGCTCATCAGGGTCGTGTAGTCCTGCGGGTCGCCCGAGGCGAGCGCCTCGTGCAGGTTGGACATGGGGCCCTCGGCGCCGTAGGCCGGGTAGTACAGGTCCCAGATCCTCGACGCCGCGTCGTCGGTGAGCTCCATCTGCGAGGGGCGGTCGCCCAGGCCGTCATCGTAGACGGGCGCGTTGGGATCCTCCCCCGTGAAGGCCCCGACGCCGTAATCGAGCGTGGAGGCGCTGTTGCGGGCGCCACGGGTCGCACGGGCCATGGAGCCGAAGACCGAGTAGCCGCTGTGGAAGCCGCGGACCGTCTCGGTGACGAGCCGGCGCAGGCTGAAGTTCGCATGCGCACGGTCTCGGGCCTCGCGGGTGGCGGCAGAACCGCGGAAGAAATACGTGGCGCCGATGATTAGCTGTTTAATGATCAAGCTCAACGGGCCGGCAATGATTTCCGTCAAAACTACGAGAAGACCAATGAATACAACAGCGCCCAGAGCGAATGGATTGAATGCGCTATACCCCGGCGCTGGAAGCCCCGTATGCAACACATCGTCTCCGCCAACGTTCAAGTACATGCGGTACCAGACCGAGCAGAGCCCCCAAACCGTAAAAATACGCAGTGGGAAAAAACGAACAATAGTGGGAATCGCGTCCACGATGCGCGAAAGATTGATGTTAAAGCGAGGGCGATTCGCACCCTCGTTGTTTACCGGAGTTGCTGCTTCCGGATCGCCCGGAAGAGGCACGCCGGCGCGTCGCGCACGCAGGCGGTCGAGACGCTCCTGAGTAGAAACCGTTTGAGCCTGCGGTACTTCTGACGAAATGGACGCTCCCGCAGTCTCACCCGCGAACGATGTCGCGTCCTCCTGCTGTCCCTCAGCACGAGCACTATAAAGACGCGCGAGACGCTCTTGCGCCGACAAGCCTTCTTGCTGTTTATCGTTTGCCATATGTTTTGCCTCTACCTATTAGTAATGGAAGTGCGTCTGGGCATAGCGGTTAAGCGCATACCCAAACTCCCTGGTCACCGTCTTGATAGTGTGCGTCTCCATCTTTCTAGTCTGAGGATTACGCCGGTTAAAGACGAACGTGGGCATAAAGCCGCTCACTTCTTGAAACCCGCTCAGCGAATTAAAGGGGATGATAATCGGCGGATTGGAATTGCCCGGAGCGAAAAGCCTGCCCGCCACTGCCTTGCTATGACCCAGGCCTGGAACGAGTGACTTGACCACAGAATGGTTATCAAGCGTTGACCCCTCACGCTTGGCGATAATCTCAAGGTGGTTCTCGTAGATCCTAATAGAACACGGACGTCCATCGTACGAACCCAAGCCCTCATTGATCACCACGTCGTTTCGAATCTCACGCTGAGCCATGTTCGAACGCGAGTGTGTATTTGTTTGAGAGCCGCGTTGAGACGCCACGTTCTCAATACCCAACATGTCATCAAAGGCAGCCATGGCGCGTCGCTCGGTGCCATGGAAACCGTCATTGCGTTGCGGTGTATTGGGAACCTGCGGTCGAGGCACCACCGGTCGCTGTTGGCGACCATTATTGGAATCCGAGAAAAGATTCCCCAGTCGTAGCGTGGGCATGCCATGCTCCTATCGTTTATCAAAATTAACAGGTCACCAAGGAGTCAGAAACCCTCCTTGGCGACCCAAAACGGTTCATGAAAAGAGCGACCCGCTCTATTAGGCGGAAAGGAAAAGGTAGAAGAAGAATGCGCAGATACCAAAGCCAATCAGCATCACAATAAATCCGAAGATACTAAGCAGCTGTGCAATGGTCACGATACCCCAGAGGAAAAACTCGATGACAATCGGCAGGATCCAAGAGAAAAGCCAGGTGCGAATCGACTTCGCGCTACCGGGGTGAGCATCGTCTCCAAAGAGAAGCATGACCGCCATGCCGCCAATGAGAATCGCCATTACTACGTCAAGCTTGGTAAACGTGTCGCCATCAGCAAACATCGTTCCCATAAACCCAAAGGCGCTGGTGACAAGCGGAACGAAAACGACCAAGCGGCCAGCATAGCGTCCCAGTCTGTCCATCAGCTGCGGATCCATGTAAAACGCCGCCGGCGCACGACCACTTGAAAATGCAAGCGAACCGACCTGAGCAAGAGGCTTGTCCTCTGCCGACATCGCAAGCTCCTCAAAAACCTGCCCCTTACGATCGGCAAACTCAACGAGCTGGAGCAAATATCGTTCAAGCGCATCCGAATTGGCATCGATATCGTTCCTAAGCGCGCTAACACGATCGGCGGCCGAATAAGAGCGCAGAAGATTGAGAGCGAGAAAACCAAAGCAGCCAATAAACGCAACCGCCAGGAAAATGCCCGCAAGCGGACCAAACGAACCCCAAGAAACAATCAGCTGACCAAAGGCACCACGGGAGCACATGATAAGGATGCAGTAAAGAAGCGCCACAAGAACGGTATACATCAAAACACCCCGCTGCTCCTTCTTTATGGCAGCAGCGCGAGCATCGCTATCGGCAATACCCTCAACGACACCGTAATCGCGTGTATCCTGCTCGATAGCGGCCTTTAAGGAGCCGTCTGCAACACCGCGGCTATCCTCGAGGAACTCAGCATATTCGGCAGAGGAGATCAAGCTTTCATCTGCAAGAAGCCTTACGCCGCGAGCCGCGAGCAACCGCTCGTCAACGCCTTGGGATATAAGCTCGGCCACATAGCCGCGTGGCACGGCATCGTCGCCGACCTGAGCGCAAAACAGCGCATTGCGCGTGCAGGGGCGCGTTCCGTGCTTTCCGTCGACTTCCCAGCCGTTCACATACGGAACAGGCGTGAGCTCCATATCTTCCCGAAGCTTGATTCCCTCAAGACGCGCGTTGGAACCAGCCTGAATGAGCATGGAAACGGCAGTGTTTGCCGGCGGATTCAATCCGAGCAGGGCAACTTTAACCGCCTCGCCCACAGAGCCTTGGGCCGAGTCGTAGAGGTCGGTGTGGGCGGCAAGCCACAGCCAAGCAGCATAGCTACCAAATTTACGATAAAACGCGCGCACCGCTTTCTTATTGACCGCGACCTTATCCATATAATCGATCACGACATCTATATCGACGGCTCCGTGCGAAGTTGCCGCATCTCGAGCCGAGATAATTGCCGCCATCTCAGAAACGCCCGCAAAATTGAGCAAGAATTCATCCAGCTTGTGAGCCGACGAGCAAACGCCAAAAAACGCCGCCGGACGATTAACAACCGACATAAGCACCGTCTGAGCAGCAGAACTTTTCTCCTCGTTGCGCGTCAGCAACCCCTTGAATAAACAAGCAGCGAAATGAGGGTCACTCGAGTGCAGCGCCAACTTTTCGAGTTCATGAATATCGGCAGCAAGCTTTGCGCGCTCATCGTTAAGATCGTTGTCTTGAGAAAGAATGCGAGATAAAAATCCCGAAGGCAGTACGCCTGACGATTTTGACCCGTCGAGACCGGACAGAACGGCGTAGCGATCAATTTCGGTGACATCCATCTTGGCGATGCGTGCCGGGAGAGCATCGCTCGCATCGGTGAGCGAGACATCCTCGCCGCGCCACGACATAATCTTGCCGTTGGACATCTCATAGATTACGCAAGCAAGGGCCAGGTCGGGATTGGACGCTGTCTGGATATCCTCTTCGACCAACTGGTGAATCCTGGTCTGAAGGTCATTTTCACCCCAGTCGCCCATCAGGTTTTCGAGCTGCTGCTGGCTCATGCGAAGCTTGGCTTCGTCCCAATTGGAGGACAGCGTGCGAGCGAGCAACACCGGATCGCTATACAGCTTGCCGGCAAACTCGTAAGGTTTGCGTGCGCTACCGGCATCCATGGTGGGAAGTTTGCGATAGAAATGTTCTGGGTCGGCCATCCAGTCTTTGACCTCTTCGTAGCCAAAGCGCTCGCCCGATAGCTCAAACGTCAAACCCTTGAGCAGGTTCCCCAAGGTCGCATCTTCCGGATGGTTGAAGTCTGCAGGCTCGCCCGTCTCTTGGCGATCGGAAAGCGTATTGTCGCTTATGAACTCCTGCAGCGGATGGACATTGTTTTCGTAGAGCGTCCAGATCGTGTAGCCAAACGAATACCAGTCGTTACGAGGGTCGACCATGCCGCCACGACCGGGCGTGTAGCCGTCGGAGCGCGTCATGGTGTTCGTCAGTCGGCTGTCAAATCCGGCAAGCGAGCGGGCGGAGCCATAATCTCCGAGCACGATCTGTTTGTCGTACAGGTAGACGTTCTGCGGCTTAATGCCACGATGGACAATGCCAAGCTCGGTATGGAGCAACTCGATTGCCTGGCTGAGCTCGGGAATCACGCGGCTCTTAACCATATTCTTGCTACGGGGACGATCAAAAAGGCATGTGGCCAGCGGCGTAATGGAAACATCCCACAGCTGAGGAGCCGCAGCACCCACTTCGGTCGCGCTCAGGCCCTGGTGCAGATAGGCAAAGATGGGCAGCAGATGCGTTTGAGACACGGGGCGGCCATTAAGCCCCATTACGGCGCTTACCACCTTTTGATATGCCGAACGCTCGGCGCCCACAAGAGGCTTAAAGACCTTGGCAACGCATGCCAAACCATCGCTCACCCGCTCGGCGGCAACAATGGTAGATTGACCGCCATGGCCAATGACCTGTCCCAAATGAATAATAAACTGCTGCCCGTCATTCGAGACAACCGTCGCATTCTCCGCAACAAAAGGCGAGGCAGATGCAGCGGCAGCATGTGCGCCCCCACGAGAAACGGTCACCGTTTCACCGTTGGGACTGGCCGTGGCGCCGCGCGAGACAGTTACCGTCTGGCCGTCGGGGCTCGCAGCGCGCGGCACCGTGACAGTTTCGCCTGCCGCAGAAGTACCAGGGCGTGAAACAGTAACGGTCTTGCCGTCGGCGGACGCACCAACAGACGGTCTCGCAACCGTTACTGTTTCACCATTCGATTCGGTCATCGGGCGATGCACCGTTACGGTTTCGTTTGTCGATGGCGCGTCGTCGCGGCGGACGGTGACCGTTTCACCAGATGCCGGAGCGTCGGCTCGACGTACCGTCACGGTCTCTCCAGGCGCAGAGGCCTGGTCGCCACGGTTCACGGTAACCGTCTCTCCCCCTACGGGCGCATTCCCGCGGCGCACCGTTACGGTCTCATCATTGCCATTGCCACCATCTCGGTGTACCGTAATCGTCTCATCAGACATGGCTACTCCCCCACTTCAATTACAATCAGCGTTGCATCGTCCGTCGAGCCGTTCACCCGAGCCTCGGCATACAGCTCTTCGCACAACTGCGCACATGTCGAATCGCTCGCAAGCATCTGCTGCAAACGTTCCTGTGCAATCTGCCCATCGATACCATCGGAACAGATCAGATAGCGATCGCCCGGAAGCATCACGGTCGTCTTGACCTCAAGATTGCGACCGCCCTGATTGAGTCCAATCGCGAGCTCAATACAATGTGAAACGGCATCATCCCTGTATTCAGCGCCAACGCCGCCCACGCGCCGCTCAGGCGTATGGTCACAGCTAAGCACGGCAAGCACACCGCCGCGCAGTCGGTACACGCGAGAATCGCCGGCATTAAAAACAGCACCGTGCCCGTCAGGAGCAACCACGAGGCCGGCAACCGTGGATGCGGCAACAGACAGTCCATAGCGAGCCGCATACGTCTCAACATCGTTCTCGGCTCGCTCGCCCGCCATGCGTAGGCGCTCCTGTAACGCGTTGACAGCATCGGTATCAAAGACGCGCACGGCCTGCGCAAACGCCTGAGCAGCAAGCGTCGAGGCGGCCGCTCCGTGCCCGCCTTCGCTCACGCCGTCAAAGACTGCCATGCAGCCCATCTCGCGCTCGCAATCGCCTACCAGGCCATAGCAAAGGACATTACCGTCAAGAAGCAAACGGTCCTCGTTGACGGGGTGATTGGTTCCCGCTTGGGTTTTTGCTGCAGCGATAAACTTCGTCATCGCCAATCGCCTCCCATCGATCCGGGCACGAGCTCAAATGCGATATGCGCATCATCGCCCTCGCCCTGCGGCACGGCGCGTGCCACCATACCGGGGCGACCGCGCCACTCGGCGCGGTGTTCAAACAGAAAATCGGAAAGCCCGTTAAGGTAACCGCTCTCCACCAAGTTGCCAATGCCGCGGCCGCCCTTGGCCTTGACGGCGTCCGTCATGGCAATGGAGTGCAGCAGCTCGCGGGCAGCATCGGTCGCCTCAACCGTAATATCGGGCTGTGCCTTATGCACGTTGCGGTTAACGGCATCGATCTTGGAATTGAGGATCTGAAGTGCCACGGCGTCATCGATAAAGTTGAAGATCACCACGTTGTCGCCGATACGACCCAAGAACTCGGGCTTAAACTCGCGATCCATCTCGGTGCGCACGCGCTCGCAAATCTCGTCATAGGGCGTGTTGGGCGCGATGGTATTACGAACTTCGTTGCCCTTCGTATCGATCTCAATCTTGGAAAAGCCGATGTTGCTCGTAAAGAAGATGACCGTCTCAGAGAAGTACACGGTATTACCCTGGCCATCGGTCAGGCGGCCATCTTCGAGGATCTGCAGGAACTTGTCCATAATGCTCGGTGCGGCCTTCTCGATCTCATCGAAAAGAACCACCGAGAACGGATTGGCCTTGACGGCATTAGTAAGCTGACCGCCCTCGGCATAGCCCACGTATCCCGGAGGAGCGCCAAAGAGCTTTTGATCGGAGTTCTCGGCACCGTACTCGGACATATCAAAACGCAGCATGCTGCGCTCATCGCCAAAGAGGAGCTCCGTAATGGCCTTAACGATCTCAGTCTTACCGGTACCGGTGGGACCGCTCAAAAACAGGACGCCTTTGGGCTTGGAACCAGACGAATGGGTGGCACCCGAAAGGCCCATGACGGAGCGCTTGAGCACGGTGACGGCCTTCTCGACGGCCTCGTCCTGGCCCTTCACGCGGCGTTTGATCTTTGCCTCGGGATCCTCTTCGAGCTTCTCGAACATCTGCTGCCATTTGTTCTCGCGAAAACCGTACTTATATACATCGACGAGCTTGGGAAGGATGGCCTCGATGGAAGCCTCGGGGTTTTGCATATCGCGCTGATACATGCGCTGCAGGCCCTCGAGCTCCTTAACGCTCATGCCGTCGGTGGTATCTATAAAGCGACGCACCGCGCGGTCATCGGAATCGGACAGCGCCTCACCAAAGCCAAACTTACTCTGAATATAGGCTTCGCGCATGTCGCGGTCGGGATGCGGCAGCGTGATGGTGCGCAAGAAGGGGTTCTCCTCGATAAACCACACGGGCAGGTTGCGCACGTTATCCGTTACCAGAATGAGCGTGTTGACAGCCGTGCGGTTAATAAGGCGTGCTTTGCTGGCACCAAGGTACAGGTTAAGGAAGAACTGCGTCTCGTCGGGCATAAGACCGGTCGAGGAGGCAAGCAGACGCGACGCCATGTTGACGATCACGCAAAGCGGCTTGGCCTCGGTGCCGCCATCGGGATTGTCGTTGTATTTAAGGCGCAACATTGAGCGGATAACCTCGCCGTATGATGGCAGGCTCGACTGCTCGGTGGCATATGCTTGGCGGCCATCGGCGATGCAGGCGTTCGCCTCCATCATGCGATCATCGCTCTTGGAAGCCTCGTCATGGGCCAACGACACCAGGCGTTTGCAATCGACGTTGCCCATGCTGCTCGAGAACAGCTGGATGGGATCGAAATATGCCACGTTATACTCAACTGAGCCATTGGCGTCTTCAAAAAGGCCCCGTACGACCTCGGCAAGCTCCGAAAACTGGAGCCCGCCGTCAATCACATCGGGATACTTGTCGTTGACGTTGCCCTCAAGGATAAAGAGGCTCTTCACTCCTTTAAAGTTGAGCATCTCGCGCTGCCAGGATTGGCGCTCGAAATCAGTTGCCATGTGTTATACCTCCTTGGCAGAAAATTCATGGTGGTAGCGGTCGGCAATACCAACGGTGATAACCGTGCCGTCCTGGACATAGTTTTGAAGCTGACGAGGCTGTTGAAGATACTGGTCGTAATCATCGTGTGGGCGGTCGCTCAGGTAGATTACGCGCTGGTTAGTCGAGCCGCGCAGCGCACAATCGGGCACGTTGAGCTCGTCTACGTACGGGCCGTCAATCAGCACATCGATGAGGGGCTTGAGTGTCTCCCACGTATCCGCACCGATCACCTGCGGCAGCTCTTCGAGCGTAAATCCGGTGTAAACGAGAATATCATCGTAAGCGCAACGGATCGTTGCCAGCAGCTTCACGAGCTCTGATGCCTGCTCGAGCGGGTCTCCACCCGAAACCGTCAGCCGATGTACGCCGTGCTCGCGCGCGGTATCGAGCAACATCTGCGCAAGCTCATCAACATCGACATCTTGATCGGGCGACTGGCTGCGCCATTGGGGCGAAATACATCCGGCACAACGCTTTGAACAACCAGCGGTCCAGACAACAATACGTTCTCCCGGACCCAGCGAGACGACGGGGGCAAGCACATGGCTAACGAACATCGGCGTAATCCTCGCCCGGATCGAGTGTACGGTACACGGCCGAGGTACGTGCAAGCGAGCAACCGCATTCCTCACAGCCATCCCCAACCTTTGCGCGCTCATCAGCAACGAGATGCAAACGACCGCACTCGGGGCACTCGACAAACCAGCCCTCGACACCCGCAGACTCACCAGCAGCAGAAACAACCGGTGCCGCAGCAGACGCGGGCTGAGGTGCAGACCAAGCCTGGGTCTGCACGGGTTGCGCCGCAGGCGGTTCCTCCACAGTAACCGTCAAACGCAATTGGGCAAATTCGCCAGACGCAGCCGGAATGAGCAGCGTATCGCCGGTATGAATCGGCTGGGCCACGCCGGGAACCAAGTTGAGGATCTGGCCGCCACGCATAAGAGCCGTTCCGTTATTGGACCCCTCATCGGCAACCATCCATGTGCCCCGCTCAAAACGAACGCTGGCATGCTGCCGGGACATGGCAAAGTTCGAAGCCATAGAAGGAAACGCGTTGCGTCCAAGCACGGCAGCGTCCGTGAGACGAAGCTGCTCACCCATTACTGGATCGGCAAGCGTAAGCGCGGGAGCCGCGGGAGTAGCTGCAGCATTCGCCATGGGTTGCGGCGCGGGCTGCGGCATTGGCGCAGGCGTCGGCCGTGGCATCGGCGCAGGCGTCGGCTGCGGCGCAGGAACCGGAGCAGGTTGCGGAACGGGCATGGGGGTAGGCTGCGGCGTGGGAGCAGGAGCAGCCTGATATGCCTGCTGGGGCGCGGGACGCCGAGGCCGCGAAGCACTGTCCATCGATGATGTTGCAGGGTAGACGGCGGGAGCCGGACGCTCAGCGACCGCGGCGGCAAAGCCGGACGCTGAGGCGACTGGCGCCTCGGGTGCCGAGACCGCGGGCGCAGGGGCCGAAGGCGCGGGGGCCGCACCAGCGGGACGCGGCGTCCCACAGTCCTCGCACATATCGCGGGCATCATCGTTCATAAGACCACAGATAGGGCATTCCCATGTCATGGTTTACCTCATTTCCCTCTGCTTGAGCTGACTTGCTTGACGGCGATTACGCAGACGACGTTCCGCATCTGCGGAAGGCGTGGGCGGCACGTAATCGTGCGGGTGAATCTCGACGGCGGTCTGGGGATCAGCGGGTCGAACAAAATGGCCAGGGGCGTCGGACGCGACAACAACGCCGCGTTCTTTAAGGTCTTCCTTAAACTGCTGGTAAAAATCGCAGAACTCAACTTGGTCCTGAACGACTTTGTCGACCGTCGCTTGATCTTGGGCTTTCATATCTTTGATGACGGTGGGATTAACCGGATCTTCCGAAAACTCGGATGGATCGGCCTCGACAACTCGCATCACAAGCTGCTGTTCGTGCGATCCCTTAAGGACGGCAACCGCCTTGCGCTTGTTCGTGTCGAAGATAAGGCGCCACGGCTTGCCAGACCCATCCATAACCGCATAACGGACAACGTCAGCCCCGTGTTCGGCCATAACCTCGTTAACGCAGCGCTCGATGTATTCGTCTTTAGCCGCCGAAGCAAGCGCGGCGTCTGCGGCATCCACGGCAGCGTACAAATCCTCAATCTCATGAGGCCGCCTGAGCACCGTCGGACGATGATAGCGTTCATTAAGAAGATCAACGCGCAGGCGGTATTCCTCATACTGCTCATGAAGCTCATTCGACTCATGCTGAGCGCTTTTCATCACATGCTCGAAGTCCTTGAGAATCTTCATGGCGGCAAGGCGCTGTTCCTCACTCGAATCCGGACCAAGCGCGCTAAACGAAGCACGGGCGGTCTCGAATTTTGCACTTAGGCGATTTCGCAACGTCATATCGAGCACCTCATCCTGCATAAGCGGGATAATGCGCGCCGCCCACTCTTCAAACGCGCGCGCTGCATCCTCAAAGGAACCCGCCGAGGAGCTTGCGGCGGTGTCCGCAATATGCAAGAGCGCTTTCTCGAGGTCGATGGAACCGTCGCGGGCAACGTCGTAATCGATTGCCTTTAGGAGACCCTGGGCCCTGAGCTTTTCGGACGTCTGCGCGGCATCGATACGGCTCTGGCCCATCTCTGCCCTGCGATGGGTATGGGCATCGAAAGTTAACGTCGGAATCAGAGTGTGAAGCGTCGCCGCCAGCTGAGCCAACGCCGACTCAGTTCGAATCCGCGTCACCGTGCCTCGACCCATGACGATCTCTTCGCCCACAAGCGGCCCCGTCACGTTTTTCCTCGAATATTCGTCAATCACGCTATCCAACGCGGCGCGTGTCGACTCATCCATATCGGGAAACTCGAGGAGTATCTGCGATTTGATGTCCAATAGCCCATGCCTATAGTCCTTAACGGCATTTTCTGCCTCGGCCTTCTCCGCCTCTATGCGCAACGCCGCTGCCCCGGCAACAATTGCAGCGGGGGCCAATGGCACTGCCAGCGGTGAAGTGGCTATTCCGGCAGCGACTACAAAATTATCTCCCACCGAGCCGCTCATTATCACGTTCCCTTCTTCATGGATAACGGGGCCATCCCGGTCATCAAGCGTTTTTACTGCCTCATTTCTACCGCCGTCTTGCGCGATTCTGTTGCGCAACATTGGCGAGTGGCAGATTTGTCGATGTTGCGCAACAGAAGGCAGCGGTCAGCGCATATCCTGCTAATGGAAGAAAGGATGAAAGCGCGCCATGACCGGATCCTACGAAGAAGTTCGACTCGTCAAGTTTCATACGCCAGCACTGCTCTCCGAGCGTGAGCAGGCAGCGGCACGGCGTCGCTTTTGCACGCTTCTCGTTCCGCCGCAAAAGGGCGGCTTTGGCGGCAATGCCTATGTCCGCCGCGTCCAGAGCGGCGATCGCGCTTTTGAGCTCGCGCTTAAGATGCCGCGCCCCGATGCCCAGCCCGAGCAGGAACAGCTCAACCGAGAAACTTTGGAAGAGGAGTACCGCACCCTCTCCGTCGTATCCAATCTAAGGGGTTTTCCCGATGTCTACGGGTTTGGCTACACGGCGGACGGAACCCCGGCGCTGCTTATGGAGTGGGTTGACGGCGTCTCGCTTCTTGATGCACGGCCAGCTCTGAGCGATGGCACTGAAACCTGCCCCGGTGATATCGTCGCCGCGCTGGGTCTGAGCGTACTCAAGATCATCTTGTCCACGCAATCGCTCGACACGCCCTTTGTTCACCGCGACCTCTCCATGCGCAACATCATGCTGCGTCACGATCGCATCCCGCTCGAGGAGCAGATCTCGAGTGGCTATTTCGACATCTGCCTGATCGATATGGGCAGTGCCAAGCTCGTTAAACCGGACTTTTCCTTTACCGTCGACGTCAACGCTTTTCGCGGTGCCACGCCGGCATACGCGGCACCCGAAATGCTGGAGCGGTTTAAGGCCGATCCCGGCGCGCGCGACAATCCCGCCGTCGACATCTATGCGCTGGGAAGCATCCTCTACGAGCTTTATTGCGGACACGCGCCCTTTGAGGCAGAGCTCAGGCGCTCTGGAGATCACGCGCGCCTCAAGCGCACCGTGCAGCCGCAACCCCTTGCGCCCGCAACTCCCCGTGAGCAGGGCTTGGTCAACGCGATTATGGCTTGTCTTGCGGTATCGCAAGATGCTCGTCCTTCGGCAAATGAACTCGCGGCGCGCCTTGAGCCTTTCGCCCGTATGGGTGCTCCGCGAAAGCACCGGCCCGTGGCGGATCGCGGCAGCGCTACCGTGCGGGCGGACGCCGCCGTCCCCACCCGCACGGTTGCACAGGCGCAGCCCGCGTCTCGGCCAACCCCATCCACCGAGACAGTCCGCAGCGCCGAGTCCATGCGTCGCGCGCGCCTTGCCGTCAAACGTCAACGCTCGATGGCACTCACGATGGTGATTGTTGCCCTGGTAGCAATCGTGGTTATACTCTTCCTCGCATCTGCCGGCATGCTTTAGCCGGCAGTAAAACCCAAGTCAGCAAATAGACCCATCTGCAAAAAGCGGTGGCGGGCGCAACTCTCAATAAAGCCGTGCCCGCCACCGCCGCCATGCATCGCACGCTGACAATACGAGGTACTAGGAAATCAAAAGCTCAAAGGAATCCGTGATGCGCGTTCCCATGTTAACGGCGCCGTCTCCCGATTCGACTGTGGTATTCAGGTAGTACTTGCCGTTCTTCTTTTTAGGTACACCCGTAACCGTAAGGTCGCAGCCCTCCTCCTCGACGGGAAGCGAAAACTCAAAGCCCTTATTCCTGACAAACGTACCGGTGACGTCCGTGTAGGTGCGATAGTTGTCACCATCGGATTGGGCGACGGTTTTTTCGGCGTTGTAGGTATCGTGGGCATGCAGCGTGGCCGAGATGTCTGCAACCGCTTCGCCGGAATCGCTGATGCTCTTAAAAACGATCACAAGGTCGTTTTTGCTCGCACCGTAGCAAGTATGGCCCCAAGAGTTGCCCGTCTCCTTAAGTGCCCCGCGCCACGTGGTGTTGGCGAAGCTCGTGGGCTTATCGATGTTGAGCTTCGCTGTGCTACCGGAGGTCGTGGTGGTCGACGAGGTCGCATTGCCCGTCGTGGAAGAGCCCTCGGCATCGGAGCTGGCGTCCTCGCCGTTCTTGCTTGCGGTCTTGAGCTCCGCCTTAGCATCCTTAAGGTCGGACTTTGTCTGATCGAGCTCGTCTTGCGTTTTTGTGAGTTCGTCCTTGGAAGATTCAAGCTGCTTCTTGAGCTTTTGAATCTGCTCCGTATTTTGCGGATGAGCCAAACCATATGAGTAGCCCGCCCAGCCGGTTCCCGCGCACAAGGCGGCAACGACAATAACGCCGGCGGCTATGGCGGGCGCATACGACTTGCCCAGGCGCTTGCGTGCCAGCTTGTACTCGGCCTTGGCCGTCTTGAGGCTCTCGCGGTCCTGCTCGAGCTGCTCTTCCTCACTGAGCGGCGTAGAACCAAAATCGGCATGGCAGGCAGACTCAGTTTCCACGTCCTCGATCGTAGTGCCAAAGTCTGACAAGGGATCGACTACACGCGTGGCGTCCGAATCGGATTCGGGCACAGCGGGCTCAAACGCGCCGGGTGCCGCTACCGGCTGCTCGTCTGCTTTCGAGGCAGCATCCGCCTTAGGCAACTCCACCGTCGCCGCCGTAGCGGCCTCGCCGTCGCGCCAAGAAAAGGCAGGGCTCTGTGACACGGTCTGGGGCGTAGTATAGGGATCTTCGGAAACGGGCGCAGTCGACGAGGGCACGGCAAGAGGCGATCCACACTCAGAGCAAAAACTAGCGTCATCGGGCAACAATGCACCGCAATAAGGGCATTCCATAGGGCACGACCTCTCAAAATGTGTCGTTTGCAGCCATCCTGCAACTTGGCGTATCAGCCCTATAATGTCTCAATAGTTATACAAAGCGTTGCGCAACATTTTTCGAGTCGGTACGCTTTGAGCGTAGCCATTTCCTATCATGTTTGCAGTACGTCATTAAAGTTATCTGGGGAGGCAGCCATGGCGGCGGAAACACCGTGCTCGGTCCTCTACAACGACATCCGATCGTTCGGCGGTCTCAAGCATCTCGAGATTGCGCGAATGCTCATCAACGGTAATTCGTATGCAGGCAGCACCCTGCTCGACAAATGCTCTACCAACCGCTCGTACCTCACTCGCTACATCGTCCACCGCGAGCCCGATCAGTGTGCGCCAGGTATCTACAATGACCTTACCGTCTCCACGCTTAACCTTGCCGCCGACATTAGCAACAAGCTCGGCGGAGGCGATCGCGCCTATCAGGAAATATCCGAGCATTACAGCGGCCCGGCGGCCCAAGGCATGATGTCGGTTCTCGCCGATTATGACCTCGACGACCGCCTCTACGCCAATGCCTTGGGGCGTATCAACAGCTCCGATGACCACGGCCCCCGCGAAAAAAGCACGCTCTTCTTGATGCTCTTTGTGGCAACGGGCGCACTTGCCGACCCCGTTCAAGGCGTAGCCACCGTCGAGCGCTTTTGCGACAGCAAGACGGGCGGGCACTTTGGCACCACCGAAACTACCGTCGGACGTGGCTTTATGGGCAGCCTGGAGCAGCCGCGCACCGTCGCCCCCAACCTCGGTCTGCTCAGGACACATGCCGACAACTGCGTCGACATGCAAATCCATCCCCTCACACGCGATCCGCGCGGCACCGTGATTGGTTCTTTGCCCAAAACCTCGCCCAGCATCACCGATGTGGGCGCCGACGCATCGCG
>URTB01000009.1 GCA_900550595.1 uncultured Collinsella sp. | reverse complement strand
TAAGAGGAGGGCTATTCATGGCCAAGAATTCAGGTCCCGTACGTACCGTTCATGCACGTACGACGGGCAAAGAGCGCGACGAGATGATCGCCACCACCAAGGCCGAGATTGAGAAGAAGTTCGGCCAGGGCTCTATTATGAGGTATGGCGACGGCGGTCCCGAGCTCGAGGTCGAGGCTATTCCGACGGGCTCTCTGGCGCTTGATGCCGCTTTGGGTATCGGCGGCGTGCCGCGCGGCCGTATTGTCGAGATTTATGGTCCCGAGTCCTCCGGTAAGACGACGCTTTCGCTCGAGATCCTTGCAGAGGCGCAGGCCATGGGCGGCGTCGTTGCATTTATCGACGCCGAGCACGCGCTTGATCCCACCTATGCCGCGCGCATTGGCGTCGATATCGATGAGGTTCTGATTTCCCAGCCCGATACGGGCGAGCAGGCGCTCGAGATCGTCGATATGCTTGTGCGCTCCGGTGCCATCGACGCCATCGTCGTTGACTCTGTTGCCGCCTTGACTCCGCGTGCCGAGATCGAGGGCGAGATCGGTGACACGACGGTGGGTCTGCAGGCTCGCTTGATGAGCCAGGCACTCCGCAAGCTCGCCGGCTCGCTTTCCAAGTCCAACACGACCTGCATCTTCATTAACCAGCTGCGCGAGAAGATCGGCGTCATGTTCGGCAATCCCGAGACCACCACGGGCGGCCGCGCTCTCAAGTTCTTCTCTTCCGTGCGAATCGATATTCGCAAAATCGATACCATCAAGCTCAAGGACGAGGTTATCGGCAATCGCGTTCGTGCCAAGGTCGTTAAGAACAAGGTGGCCGCTCCGTTCCGTTCGGCCGAGTTTGACATCATGTACGGCACCGGCATCTCCAAAGAGGGCTCGATTCTGGATATGGCCGTCGAGTGCGGCATCTGCAAAAAGATGGGGTCCTGGTTTGCTTATGGCGAGGACAAGCTCGGCAACGGTCGCGAGGCCGCCAAGACGTTCCTGCGCGAACATCCCGATTGCGCCGACGAGATCGAGCACAAGGTTCGCCTTGCCTGCGGTCTTGAGTATGACGATGATGCCCCCTCTGAGGTTGAGTTGACCGACCAGCCCGCCCCCGAGGAGTTTGATGAGCTGTACGCCATCGATGGCTCTGCGATGCTCGACGATGACGACGAGTAGCGGATGCCGACATGTCGTATACGGTGACCGAGGCTACGGTCGTCTTTCCCGATAAGAAGGCGGCCTCCTCGTTCTCGAGCGGTTATGCGTCTAAAAAGCCCTGCGCGCATATCGATTGCGATCTCGAGGGCGGTTTTGAACGTTCCATTTGGATTCCCGTGCGCGTGGCGCGCCTGTACGTTAAGAACCGCCCCGATCTTCCCTGTGATTGGGATGACTTTCGCGAGGCGGTGCAGCTTATCGAACGTAAATGTGCGCTCACCATGGTGACCGAGATGCTTTCGCGCCGCGATCATGCCACGGGCGAGGTACGCGATAAGTTGGCGCGCTATGGCTTTCGACAGCCTGCGATCAATTTTGCGGTTGCTCGAGCGACCGAGTATCGATTTTTGGATGAGAACCGCTTTTGTTCGTACTTTATTGAAGAGCGTAAGCGTCGCGGCTGGGGACAGCGCAAGATCGAGGTTGAGCTCAAGCGTCGTCATGTTGTGCTTGACGATATCCCCGGGTATCCCGAGGCATATTTTGCCGTGGATGATGACTTGGCCCGCGCTTCGGCCTTGCTCGCTAAACGTCGCGTTCCCGAGGCGCGCGCATTCGAAAAGCTCGTCAGGTTTTTGATGGGTAAAGGTTTTTCGTATCACATCGCCTCTGATGCCGTTAAGGCACGCCTCGATGCCTTAAGCGAGGAGTGCGCCGTGTAAGCGTGCGCCTGTTACGCCCCTGCCGTTCACCGCTTGATTGGCGCCGTGCCGGGTGCGTTTATTTGACAGTTGTTGCGGTTCAACGTAGGATAATCACAGTCATTTGCTTTGTGATATGTGCTCATCTGTGATGAGTTTGTTTATATGTTTATCTGTATCCGACCCGCATAAGCTGCGCCCATATTACTCAAATGTCGCGAGCCGTTCGTAAGGACGGTTCGCTTTGCTGTGTAACGAATCCATAAAAAGGAGTGAGCATGCCTATCATTGCAGCGCTCGTTGGCCTCGTTTTGGGTGCCATCGCCGCCATTGCCTACATGCGCACCGCCAAGCAGGGTAGTCTTCACGAGGCCGACGAAAAGATTCAGTCGGCACACGCGCAGGCAGAGTCCCTGATCGGTGATGCTAAGCGTCAGGCCGAGACCCTCAAAAAAGAGGCTCTGCTCGAGGCTAAGGAAGAGATCATCAAGAACAAGCAGGCCGCCGAGGCCGAGGACAAGCAGCGTAAGAGCGAGATTCGCACGCTCGAAAATCGCGTGATGCAGCGCGAGGAATCGCTCGATCGTCGCAACGATGCGCTCGATAAGCGCGAGCATCAGCTGTCCAGCCAGGCCGGTCAGGTCGAGAAGCGCTCTCGCGAGCTTGAGGAGCTCTGCGCCAAGCAGACTTCCGAGCTTGAGCGTATTGCCGACCTTACGCGCGAGGACGCTCACAAGGAGCTGCTCGACAAGGTCCGCGGCGAGGTTACCCACGAGGCGGCTACCATCATACGTGAGTCCGAGCAGCAGGTCCGCGCCGAGTGCCACAAGACCGCTCAGGAGATTCTTTCCCTGGCGATTCAGCGTTGCGCCGCCGACCATACCGCCGAGGTCACCGTTACTTCCGTTCATATTCCCTCCGATGACCTCAAGGGTCGCATAATCGGTCGCGAGGGTCGCAACATCCGCACCTTTGAGCAGGTGTCCGGTGTCAACCTCGTGATTGACGACACCCCCGAGACCGTCGTGCTTTCGAGCTTCGATCCGGTCCGTCGTGAGACTGCCCGCGTGGCGCTCGAGAACCTCATTGCAGACGGCCGCATTCACCCCGCCCGCATCGAGGAGATGTATCACAAGGCCGCCGACTTGGTTCAGCAGCGTGTGCGCGAGGCTGGCGAGCAGGCCGCCTTCGATACCGGTATCCACGATCTGCATCCCGAGATCGTCAAGACCCTGGGTGCTCTTCGCTACCGCACCTCGTTTGGCCAGAACGTGCTGCAGCACTCGCTTGAGGTCTCCGACCTGTGTGGCGTTATGGCCTCCGAACTTGGCCTGGATGTTGTGACTGCCAAGCGCGCCGGTCTTCTGCACGACCTGGGCAAGGCCATCGACCATGACGTTGAGGGTCCGCATGCTGTGATTGGTGCTGAGCTTGCCCGCCGTTATGGCGAGAAGCCCGTTATTGTCCACGCGATCGAGGCCCATCATGCCGACGTCGATCCCAACACGGTGCTCGACGTTCTGGTCCAGGCTGCCGATGCCGTCTCCGCTTCTCGCCCCGGTGCCCGCCGCGAGTCGGCCGAGAACTACATCAAGCGCCTTGAGAAGCTCGAGGAGATCGCCAACTCTCACGACGGCGTCGAGCGTACCTATGCCATGCAGGCCGGTCGCGAAGTCCATGTCATGGTCCAGCCGGATAAGATCTCCGATGCCCAGTCCACGGTGCTTGCGCACGATATCGCCCACCAGATCGAGGAAGAGATGGAATATCCCGGTCAGGTGCGCGTTGTCGTTATTCGCGAGAGCCGTGCCGTCGATATCGCTAAATAACATGAACGACGCGAACGAGCTCATCTCATTTATCGCGTCGATGTCGGGGGAGGGCAACCTTCGCGTCGAGGAAAACCTTGGCGAGGGGTATGTCCGCCTCCGCGTTTCGGAGGCCGAGCGCCGTCAAGCGAAGCATGACATTCAGCATGTAGAGGACATTGTCATCGAGATGCTGCGTAATGCTCGTGATGCCGGAGCCGATAAGGTCTATCTTGCCACGACCAAGGAGGAGGGTGTTCGCACCCTCCTCTTCCTGGATAACGGTTCGGGTGTGCCGCAGGATATGCAGGAGCGTATCTTCGATGCCCGTGTCACCTCCAAGCTCGAGAGCATGAAAATGGACCGTTGGGGTGTTCACGGTCGTGGTATGGCGTTGTTCTCTATCAAGCAGAACACGGATGAGGCACGCGTTGTTACATCGGGCGTCGATTTGGGCTCCGCGTTTAAGGTGTGCGTTGCTACCGATCGCTTGGGTGAGCGCGCCGACCAGTCGAGCTGGCCTCAGGCGGTTAAAGACGAAGACGGCCGCTATGTATGTGCTCGCGGCCCCCACAACATCATTCGCGCGGCCTGTGAGTTTGCCCTTGAGGAGCTGCGTTGCTGCGATGTGTATCTGGGCTCTCCGTCCGAGATCGCTGCGACCCTGTACGCTCAGGCTTCGAGTCGTCTCGATACGTCGCGTCTGCTCTTTATCGATGACGAGTGCGAGCTTCCGGTTGTCGATCGTTTGGGCCTTGCCTCGGATGCCGAGGACTTTATCCGGATCTGCTCCGGGTTGGGTCTCGAGATGTCCGAGCGCACTGCCCACCGTATTCTGTCGGGACAGATTAAGCCCGTTCGCGGCGTTACCGCGCGCCTGCTGCGCGAGCGTGATTCCACCTCGCAAGCGCCGGCTCCCGTCGATCTTGCCAAGGACCGTCGAGGTCTTCGCATCGCCAAGGATGATATGGCGCAGTTTTCGCGTGCGGTCGAGCGTGACTTTAATGACCTCGCTGCCCGGTATTACCTCAATCTGTGCGGCGACCCTAAGATTCGCGTTTCGCGTGATCGCATCACGGTGACGTTCGATCTTGCCAAAGAGGAATAAAATCTTTACCGAGTCCGCTCGGTACGATACAGTTATTGCAGTTAAAACGTACTTTTAAACGCAGGAGTTTCTTCATGGATTGCCTGAAGGTATCAAGCAAATCATCGCCCGCGTCCGTTGCCGGCGCCATTGCCGGCATGGTCAAAGATGGCGTCCCCGTCAACATTCAGTGCGTCGGCGCCGGTGCCGTCAACCAGGCCATAAAGGCCGTTGCCATTGCGCGCGGCTTTCTGATTCCGACCGGCTTTGATGTCTCCTGCGCGCCGGTGTTCTCCGACATCCTCATTAACGGGGAGTCGCGCACGGCAATTCGTCTCTCTATCTACGTTCACCAGATTAATCGGGCTGCTATGGATAACGTCGTCATGGACGACGTTAAGCCTGTTGCGTAAACGAGCCATCTGCACGCTTGTAGCACCTATGCGCCCCGTCGACACCATCGTTAGGATGTAAGCTCATGGACCAGCGTTCCGTACGCGATATTCTTGCCGGTAAAACCTACTTTATCCGCACATTCGGCTGCCAGATGAATCAGCACGACTCCGAGCGCGTGAGTGGCTTGCTCGATTCGTATGGCTGTCTTATGGCGCTCGATCCCGAGCATGCCGATATTGTCGTGTTCATGACGTGCTGTGTGCGCGAGGCTGCCGATACTCGCCTCTATGGTCAGTGCAATTCCTGCAAGAGCCTGCCTCCTTCGCCTTCGGGTAAGCGTGTGGTCGCCGTGGGCGGCTGCATCGCCCAGCGCGATGGCGAGGGCTTGCTCACCAACGTCGATAACGTCAACGTCATTTTTGGCACCCATTCCATTGCTCACGTGGCCGAGCTTATCGCCGAGGCGTTTTTGGATGGCAAGCGCCATATCCGTACGAATGAGCATGAGGATACCGACGCCATGAGTATGCCGTGGCATCGCGAGACGCAGTATCACGCCTGGGTGCCTATCATGACGGGCTGCAACAACTTCTGCACGTACTGCATCGTGCCGTACGTCCGTGGTCGTGAGAAGAGTCGTCCCTTCGAGGAGATTGTCGACGAGGTTACCGGGCTTGTGCGTCAGGGCGTGCGCGAGATTACGCTGCTGGGCCAAAACGTTAACTCCTACGGTCGCGATCTCTTTGGTAAGCCGCGTTTTGCCGATCTGCTGCGCGCCGTGGGCGATACGGGCGTAGAGCGTATCTTCTTTACCTCTTCTCATCCTAAGGATCTGCTGCCCGAGACCATTGATGCTATGGCCGAGACGCCTGCCGTCATGCCGCAGCTTCACCTGGCCGTTCAGTCGGGCTCCACGCGCATTCTTAAAGAGATGAATCGTCGTTATACGCGCGAGGATTATTTGGGCCTGGTCGATCGTATTCGTAACCGTATGCCCGATATTGCGCTTTCGACCGATATCATCGTGGGTTTCCCGGGCGAGACCGAGGAAGACTTTGAGCAGACGCTGTCGCTTGCCGAGACTGTGCGCTATGCCCAAGCCTACACGTTTATTTACTCCAAGCGCGCCGGTACCCCGGCAGCTGAGATTTATGATCCCACCCCGCATGAGGTTATCCTTGAGCGCTTTAACCGTCTGGTCAAGGTTATCGAGACGACGGCACACGAGTATAACCAGGGCGAACTTCACACCGTGGTGCCTGCACTTATTGAGGGTACGAGCAAGAAGAACGACGCTGTCCTTCTGGGCAAGAGCCCTAAGAACCAGACGGTGCATGCGCCGATTCCTGCTGGCTATAGCATCGATCAGCTTATCGGCAAGATCGTCGATGTTGATATTGATGTCGCCAAGACGTGGTATCTGTCTGGCTCCGTCGTGGGCGAGCCTCGCTAATGATTTCCCCCGGTGCAAGCCTTTCTGCCGTAGCGATTGTCGGTCCGACGGCGGTCGGCAAAAGCGATGTTGCCGACCGCCTGGCCGCTCGTCTTTCGTCCGAAGTGTTGTCGTGTGACGCGATGCAAATCTATCGCGGTATGGACATTGGTACGGCTAAGATGATGCCCGAGGAGTGCTCGGCACCTCTGCACCTTGTCGATATCGTGGATCCGGGCGTCGCGTATTCCGCCGCGCTCTACCAGTCGGACGCCCGAGCACATGTCGAGCGTTTGCTTGGCGAGCAACGTCTTCCGGTCTTTTGCGGCGGTACGGGCCTGTATCTCAAGGCCGCACTCGATGAAATGGATTTTCCTTCGGGAGACCTCGAGGACGAACGCCGCACGGGCTATCAAGAGCTTGCCGAGCGCATTGGCGAGGAAGCATTGCATGCCCTGCTTGCTGAGCGCGATCCGGAATCGGCTGCCGTAATTCATCCCCATAACGTTCGCCGCGTGATTCGTGCGCTCGAGATGCACGATGACGGCGTGTCGTATGCTCAGCAGAAGTCGAAATTCAGTGTTCCGCGCGAGCGTTATCATGCCTTGTGGTTTGGTCTGACGCGTAGCCGTGAAGTGCTCTATGAGCGCATTAACCTGCGTGTCGACCTTATGTTTGAGCAGGGACTGGTTGATGAGGTCCGTGGCCTTATGGATCAGGGCCTGGGCGATGCGCTCACGTCGATGCAGGCAATTGGTTACAAAGAGATTATTGATGCCTTGTGTGGCGCTATTACCATGGATGAGGCTCGTGAGCTTATCAAGATGCGTTCACGTCGCTATGCCAAGCGCCAGCTTTCCTGGTTTAAACGTGACGATCGAATCGTGTGGTTCGATATGGATGAGTTTACGATCGATGAGGTCGTTGATGATATGTACCGTCGTATCGAGGCTGCCTAATGGCTCGTTTTCCCTTGGTCCCCACGGCGCCTGAACCCGAGCGCGCCATCTTAGTTGGTGTTGAGTGGCGCGATAACGCCTGGCCGCTCGACCGCTCGCTTGACGAGCTTGAGCGTCTGGCCCACACTGCTGGAGCTCAATGCGTGGCACGCTTGTCGCAGCGCCTGGTCAAGCCCTATCCCAAATCGTTTATCGGCTCCGGAAAGGTCGAGGAGCTGTGCGGTTTGGTGCATCGCATGGATGCGGACGTTGTTATCTTTGACGATGACCTGACTCCTTCACAGCAGTCCTATCTGGAGAAAGCCGTGGGCGAACCGGTTAAGATTATTGACCGTACCGCATTGATTCTGGATATCTTTGGTCTGCATGCCCAGACGCGTGAGGGCCGCTTGCAGGTGCAGCTGGCACAGTTGCAGTATCTGCTGCCTCGTCTGCGAGGTATGTGGAGCCATCTTGCTAAGGAACAGACGCGTGGCGGCATTGGATCGCGTTTTGGCCAGGGCGAAAGCCAGCTCGAGGTCGACCGTCGCCTGATTCGCAATAAAATCGCAGCTCTTCGACGCGAACTGAAGCAGGTTGAACAACGTCGCGATGTGCAATCGAAAAGCCGTATTGAATCGCCGGCGTTTCGCGTGGCGTTGGCTGGCTACACCAATGCCGGTAAGTCGACACTGCTTAATCGATTGACGGGATCCACGGTACTTTCTCAGGATAAGCTATTTGCCACGCTCGATCCCACGACGCGCTCGTACCGTTTGCCCGGTGGCCGCGGCATGACGATCACCGATACCGTTGGCTTTATTCAAAAGCTGCCCCATGGCTTGGTCGACGCTTTTAAATCTACGCTTTCCGAGGTGCTCGGCGCCGATTTGATACTTAAAGTTGTAGATGCTTCCGATGAGGATTACGAGCGTCAGTTCGAGGCGGTTGATCGTGTCCTTGACGAGATCGGTGCCGGTGAGCGCCTGACGCTTACCGTGTTCAATAAAATTGATCTGCTTGACAGCGTCGACCGCTTGAGCTTCCGCCGGCGTTATCCCGAGTCGGTGCTGTTCTCGGCTCAGACGGGTGAGGGTCTTGATGATTTAGTCGACCGCATCGCTCGTGAAGCGGCCGCTACGGACGTGTTGCTCTCGGCCGATATCCCGTATCGAGAGGGCGCGTTAATTACGCTCGTGCATGAACAGGGAACCCTTCTGCACGAGGAATACCTCGAAGACGGCGTTCGTATTGTGGCAAAGCTTCCGGCCCGTATCGCACCACGTCTTGAGCGTTACCGAACGGAATAAATCAGCTCCAGTACACCCAAGATAATCGGTTGATGAAGCAGGTAGAACGGCAGTGCATGGCGTCCGAGGCTTGCGAGCGCCGGGATGGGATTTTCATAGGCCCATGCTGGCGCCTCGCAGTTTGCTTTCTGTGCCGTGCGGGCGGCAAAGAAGCCTGCGAGGTACATAAATAAGAAGGGTATGAGTGGATAAAAATCACCGGAGACAAAGTCTGGACTTGGGAACCCCAGCCAAGCTAGATAGGGGATAGGGTAGACCGCTTTAGGAATGCTCCAGGTACAGGCAAAGAGTATGAGACAAATCGTTATACCCCATACTGCCGGCATTCTATTGAGAACCGGGCGCGTGAGTGCAACAATGGCGGTGCACGCCGCCATGCAGAAAATGATGCCGAAGTTCACCGAGTCATCGACTGAGACGAGAGTCGTTGCGACCCATACAACTAAAGCGGCAACGGCATATTTGGCGGCACGCTTGATGTTGTTGCGTGAGAGGGTGCACATCCAGCCGGCAATAAACAAAAATACCCAACTGATGCTGGCACGCCAGATGTCTTGGAAGATGGTCTGGGTAAACCAAGGCATATTCCAGCCATATAGGTAAGCAAGGTCGTAGCAGGCATGAAATCCCGCCATCGACAGCATGGTAAACCCACGAATGGTATCAAAGACGGTGATACGTTTTTGCATTACGAGAACCGGCGCATCAAACCGACGACCTTGCCCAGAATCGTGGGATTTGTCGCGTAGATGGGCTCCATGGTGTCGTTTTCGGGCTGCAGGCGAACGCGTCCCTGCTCCTTGTAGAACGTTTTGACTGTTGCGGAGCCATCGATCATGGCCACGACAATCTCGCCATTCATGGCGCTCTTTTGCTCGCGAACGATGATGTAGTCGCCGTTATAGATGCCGACGTTAATCATCGAATTGCCGTGGACCTCGAGGATAAAGGACCCCTGGTCCGTTGCGATTTCGGTTGGGATGGTAAAGGTGTCCTCGATATTCTGCTCGGCAAGGATGGGAATCCCTGCAGCGACACGGCCCACGAGAGGCAGCGATACGGTGCCGCGGGGCGCCGTGGGCTCATCGGACTTTGAGATGGATACGGAAGATCCGTCCTCGTCAAAGAGCTCAAGGGCGCGAGGCTTGGTGGCGTCACGCTTGAGTAGGCCGCGTGCTTCGAGCGCGGAGAGATGCGCATGTACGGTACTGGGAGAGGAAAGGCCCACAGCCGAAGCCATCTCGCGCACACTGGGTGGATAGCCCTTTTCCTGCTGATATTCCTTGATGAAGTCGTAAATTTGCTGCTGACGCTTGGTAATTTTGCGAGCCATCAGGGATTCCTCTCTACCCATACCAAACAAATGTTCTATTTTTGCTTGACAGGAACAACTGTTCGAAGATAATAATAACCGAACACTCGTTCCCGCGCTAGACTTTTTTGTCCTCGCGGCTTGATAAAACTGTTCTCAGCAAAACACGCGAGAGGAGAACATGATGAACGCAACGAATATGGTCCAGGGAAACCTCGCCCTTAAGCTCGAGACGCCCGCCGCGCCGGCTTTCACGGTTGTCAAAGGCGGCCGATCTGGCTTCCAAACACTGCCTGGTAAGCCCGTTCGTAGCCGGTGCGTCGCCACGACTTCGGCCCCCGCCGCCCTGAAGGCCTCGACGGTTGTCGCTCTTGCCGTTGCGCTCACGCTCTTTTTTGTCCTTGCTACATCGATTTTCAGCGCTCGTCACGCCGCATTTGCCGAGTCGGTATCCAACGTTACCTACGAGACTGTTCGTGTTCAGTCTGGCGATTCCTTGTGGTCGCTTGCCCAAGAGCATCCGATTGAGGGTCTTTCCACGCAGGAGACCTCTGATATGATCCGCAACATTAATCACCTGGAGCATGGCTCGCTCGATGCCGGTGCGCATCTTAAAGTTCCCGCACGTTCCTAAGATTTAAGTACCGCCGCATGGTACCCTTGTAATCGTTTTAGAGGAGGTACCATGCGCTGTCCCAAATGCGGCAAGGCACATACCCGCGTTGTCGATTCCCGTATGCAGGAGTCGAACAACACTATCAAGCGTCGTCGCGAATGCTGTTCGTGCAATTATCGTTTTACGACGTTCGAGCGCTGCGAAGATCCCATCGAGGTTATTAAATCCGACGGGTCAAAGCAACGGTTCGATCGCAACAAGCTGCTGGTCGGCCTGATGCGCGCCACGATTAAGCGGGATATCGATACGAAAAAGCTCAACGAGATCATCGATGATATTGAGGTGGAGCTGCGGTCGCGTACGCTGACGGCTGTAACGTCCCACGAACTGGGCGATATGGTGCTCAAGCGCTTGGCCAAGATCGACAAGGTGGCCTACATTCGCTTTGCCTCGGTCTATCGCGATTTCAAAGACGTCGACGAGTTTTTGCAAGAGCTCGACAAGCTAAGGTGATTTCATGTCCCACATTACCGTTAACATTAAGCGTCTCGATCCCACGGTCGAGCTTCCTAAATACGCTCATCCCACAGATGCCGGTCTTGACCTCCGCGCCAACGTAGACTGCACCCTCAAGCCCTTTGAGCGCCGATTGGTCTCCACTGGCTTGGCTATTGCACTGCCCGATGGCTATGCTGGCTTTGTCCAGCCCCGCAGCGGCCTAGCCATTAAGCAGGGCCTGTCTATAGTCAACACCCCCGGTCTCATCGATGCTCACTATCGAGGAGAACTTAAAGTCATCCTCATCAACCTAGATCCCACCAACAATATCCAGATTAACAAAGGCGACCGCATTGCCCAACTCGTCATCCAAGAAGTCCCTACGGTCAATCTCGTAGAGGTAGAAGAACTAGACAAAACTGATCGAGGAGCCGGCGGCTTCGGTTCTAGCGGCGTTGCTTAATTATTTTCAAGATGTAGGGTTGGCCCCTCACCCGGGGCCCACACATATCATCCCGTGCTCAAACATTCTCGCTACGCTGCGAAACTGCGCGCGGGACGATATATAGGGGCCTCCCACGGGAGAGCTTCGCTTACGCGCTAGCAACTGAAACGGCTTCTTCAGAAAAAGCAGATAAAATCTTATAGCAAACCGGTTCGATTAATGAAAAGTTCCCTTATCGAATCGGTTTGATAGAAAGATTGTTTTTTGTTTTCAAGCAAGAAGACTCCCGTCCGGGGCTCACCCATATCGTTCCACGCGCAGTTTCGCAGCGAGCGAAGCGAAGCGAGAATGTTTGAGCATGGAATGATATGGGTGAGAGGTGGGCGGGAGGTATGCGAGCGCCCCGCGAGAATGTTTGAGCATGGAATGATATATGGGCGGCTCCCGCCGAGCAGCGGACATTAAGACACTAGCGGATATGCGCGGGTTTTTCGCCCCAGTAGAAGCGGCAGAAGGCTCGTTTGCGCTTTTGGGGTTTGCCTACGAGTTCCATGGTTGCGATGGCGATGTCCTCGGCTGCGTGTGGACGTCGCAGCGCTTCGCCGTTAATGAGCAGCGCCTTGAGCGACTCGGGATGATCGTGGAGATGGCGAAGCGTCACGATGAGCTCGCGTGCGGTGGTGACATGCATGCTGGCGCCCATGCCGGTGAGCATGGTGGTGTTGGCCTTTTCCTGACCATAGGACTTGCCCATCAGAATCATAGGCAGGTGTGCGCACAGGCATTCGGTAACAGTGAGTCCGCCCGATTTGAGAATTGCCAGGTCGCAGCCGTGCATGAGCGCTGCCATGTCATCGACATAGTCAAGAACCGTGACGTTCTCGAGTTTCATGGCATCGAAGAGCGTTTTGAGGCGGGTGGCATATTCGGCATCCTTGCCCGGCAAAAAGACAAAGTGCATGTCCTCGAAGCTGCGCAGGAAGGGGAGGGTTCGGTCCATCTCCGCGCGAAAGCGAACGTACGGTTGAGGTAAACTGGCGCCGGCCATCACCAGCACAACGAGCTTGTCTGTGGGGAGATTGAACTTCTCGAGTTCTTCCTCGCGATTGTAATTCGTATCAAACCCGGCGCGAATGGGGATTCCCGTAATGCGGATTTTGGATTTGGGAACCTTACGGGGCCGGAGTGTTTCGGCCATAAACTCGTTTGCCACACAGAATAGGTCGGTGTCCTTATGGGGCCACCATCCCTCGACCTCGTAATCGGTCGGTACGCAAATGACGGGATAGTCGATGCCCGTAATGACGCGCGCGCCGACGGCAACGTTGGCTGCCGTGATATGCGTGGCGACCACGGCAATGGGCCTACGAGTCCGAACGTATTCGTTAAATGCGGGGAACATGATGCGCGACCATGCCGTGCCACCGCCCCAAAGCAGGTGTCCGGTAAGGGTATAACGCCAGGTCAAGTCATAAATTGGGCGCGTAGCGCCGGTAAACGAGGCAGCCGTTTTGTTGCCGTCGAATTTTATACGTCCAAAATCAAGGATATCGAGCACTTCAATCTCAACATCCTTGGGGATGCCATTGGTGCCGCGGATGAGGTCGAATGCCTGCGCAATCGCATTTGCGGCGGCCTTGTGGCCCGATCCGACCGAGGCATGCACGATGGTCACGAGAGGTTTTTGCTGAGCCAAGAGCGTGGTTTGTTCCGATTGGGGAGTGCTTTGCGTGGGCAGGGGAGCCTCATTGCCCATCTGCGTTTGATCCATCGATAACTCCCCTTCATCATTGTTTCGCAATGAATCATTGTAGTGCATGAATGACACGTTCGCCTAAATTTGGGTATGAGCGCAAGGAACGCCAATCTTTCGACAGGAGGTCTCTTCATGATTACCCATCAGCCGATCGATGTTGCGATTATCGGTGGCGGCCCTGCGGGCTATGCTGCAGCCATTTATGCGGCGCGCTCCAACCTAACGACGGCCGTGATTGAACAGGGCATGTCGGGAGGACAGATCGCCACAACCAATGAGGTCGAGAACTATCCGGGTATTCCGCTCTTGAGCGGTGCCGAGCTTGGCGAGCGTTTTCAGCAACATGCAGAGGGCCTGGGAGCGCAGGTTACATGGAGCATGGTGACGGGCATCGAGCACGATGCTGATACAGCGCTGTTTACGGTGCATCACGATACGGGCGATACACTGGCCTCGAGCGTTATCGCTTGCATGGGTGCCACGCCGCGATCAGCTGGTTTTGTTGGCGAGGATACGTATCGCGGTCGTGGCGTTTCGTATTGCGCGACGTGCGATGGCATGTTCTTTCGCGGTAAACAGGTCTTTGTCATCGGCGGCGGTAATGCTGCCTGTGAGGAAGCCCTGTTCTTGTCAGAAATCGCCAGCAGCGTGACCATCGTCTTGCGCCGCGATCAGTTCCGGGCTCCCGATGGCGTGGTTCAAAAGGTGCTCGCAAAAGATAATATTTCAGTTAGGTACCAAACTAGTATCGTGGAACTATCGGGCGAGGCTATGCCCACGACTATCACATTTAAGGACAACGCCACCGGTGAAACCTATTCCGAGTCCTTCGATCCTGGCTCGTTTGGTATCTTTGTCTTTGCTGGCACGCAGCCCCATACCGAGCTTGTAGAGCATCTGGTAGATCTGGCGCCCGACGGCGGTATTGTGACCGACGAATCGATGGCCACCCGCACGCCTGGCTTATTTGCTGCTGGCGATATCCGTTCCAAGCGTTTACGTCAAGTTGTGACCGCTGTTTCGGACGGAGCCATAGCGGCTACCAGCGCATACGCTTTTCTACGCGAATAAGTACGATAATATATCTTATGTAAGGTTGTTATTTTACTTAAATGTCCCGCGGCAACGTTACCTCAAGCTCGTTGCCGCGGGACATTGCATTGCAAAGCGTGAGCCAGTTATCCTGCGGCCTGACCCGAGTCAATGCCGACGATCATACCGTTCATTGTGGTATGCAAAACTAGATAATCTAGAATACAATATTGAAAGCGAATGGAGGCACCATATGAATCACGTTAAACATGCCATTCCCATGTCCGATACGTCGGTTAGCATTAGCCCAGAGGATATTCAGCCCACGGTGCTACCTGATGCATTTATCCAGTCTGATATAGTCCGCAAGCTCAATACGCTCAGCTTGCCGCGCTATAACCAGTTGCCGAATGTAACGCTCTACCGTGACCAGGTCATTGAGTATATCGAACTGTGGATGGAGCCGCTTTCGATTTGTGTGGAGCAGCCCGTCATTACGCCTTCCATGATCAACAACTACGTAAAGGTCGGTCTGGTGCCGGCTCCGGTAAAAAAGCAATATGGTCGCGAGCAGATCGCTCGCCTTATTGCTATCTGTATTTTTAAGCAGGTGCTGCCCATCGCTGCTGTTCAGGCGCTCTTTAACATTCAACACCTGAGCTACGATGCACCGACCGCCTTTGATTATGTGATTGATCAGCTCGAGGCGTCGATTCGCGCAGCTTTTTCAATTGAGCAGGTTTCTGTACCCGATACGGCTCATCAGGTCACACGCGAGTCGCTGCTCGTTCGCAGCGCGGTATCGTCTTTTGTATCGAAGGCGTATCTAATGAGCTACCTAAAGTTCAATGGGTTTAATAGCTAACCGAGGTACAAGACGGGCGGGACAAAGTGTCTGATGGCTCTTTGTCCCGCCCGTCTTTTTGTTTACTTGGACATTATCGGCCCGAAGCCACGCCCATGCCGTAGCCGATAATGAGCCCGTGTATCTCGGCATAGTATGAATCCAGTCCATTGCAGGGCATGATGATGGTCTTGGAGCCGGGCCAATGCTCCACAATGCGGCTGGCGAGTGCCTGGGCGCCCGCCTCATTCTCGACATGGTCGATAACGACCTCGCCGCCGGTAAAGCCCTCGGCCTCCATGGTATCGACAATCTTGCCAAGCATCTTCTTTTCGCCACGGGTGTGACCAACGAGCTTAATCTCCCCCGCCTCGCTTGCAGTGCCTAAAACTCGAATGTTGAGTTTATTGGCGATGACCCCGGCTGCCTTGGGAATACGTCCGGCCTTTGCGAGATTTTCGTAATTGCACAGGCTAAAGAGGATCTTGCTGTTCTGTTCCAGCTCATCAAAATAGCTGCAGGCTTCCTCAAATGAAACGTCTGGAGTGCTTGCAAGATACCGGTCGAACAGCAGGAAGATCAGGTCCATTTTGCCGCCGGCTCCGCGTGAATTTACCAGATGAATTTGACGGTTCGGCTCCTCGGCAAGGACTAAATCGCGTGCCGTGGCTGCGGCGTTATAGCTGCCCGATACGCCCTCCGAGATGGGCATGCAAATCGTCTTGTCGGCAAGTCTAAAGAGTTCGGTCCACTCGCCAACGCTCGGACAGGCGCTCGAAGAAGCGCTTGACTCCGCCTGCACGGCGCAATTGAGTTCGTGAACGTCGAGCGTGAGGTCATCGACGAACTCGCGCTCCCCTACTCGAATTTTGAGGGGTGCAAATGCAAAGGTGGTATGGGGCGCGGTCGGTTGCCAATCGCGGAGGTTGCAGCTCGAATCGGAGATAAGTGCCCAGCTCATAGAGGGTCCTTTCTATATGCTTCTCAATCATTATAGCGATATTGCTCACCGATGAAGCGTGCATCTAGTATTGAAAACTAGCACATTGGGATCATGTATGGAGCACGGTCATAAATAAATGAACCTCGCAGCTCAAAGGCCACGAGGTTCACATTCGTTTGCTATACAGAGTGACTTAGTAGCGCACGAAAATGTAGTTGTTGTTCATGCCGGCTGCGACAGAGCTGATGATAACGCCCGTGTTGTAGTCGGAAGCATGGATCATCTGGCCACCACCAATATAGATGCCGGTGTGGTAAGAGTTGACCACAACGTCACCCGGCTGAGGATCGGAAACGCGCGTCCAACCCATAAACGTGCCGGTGGTGCCCAGACGGCAGTAGCGGCCGGTGAGGCAGTAGCTCACAAAGCCGGAGCAGTCAAAGCTGTTCGGGCCAATGCCGCCCCAGGAATAAGCGCAGCCAAGCTTGCTGTAGGCGCGCGAAACAACGGAACCGCCGTCAACTGACTGGCTCGGCGCAGAAGGGGCCGGAGTCGGAGCCGGAGCCGGAGCGGGCTGCGGCGTAGGGGCAGGAGCGGGCGTGGGAGTGGGGGCAGGCGTGTTGCCGCCGTCATTGGTCGTACCGCCACCTTTGTTAGTGTTCTCAGTCGTACCGGCGGTCTCGGTGTTCACCGTGGCCTTCTCGGCAGTACTGGCGTTAATGCCGGCCTGCAGTGCGGCATTGGCCTCGGCCTCGGCGGCAAGTTCGGCCTTCAGCTGGGAGTCCAGAGAGTTCACAACGTTTTGAGCCTCGGCCTGCTGAGCGTTGAGCTCGTCGACCTTCTTTTGCGTGGCGGCGACGTTCTTCTCCTGCTCGGCCTGCTTGTTGGTAAGTTCCTGCTTGAGCTCTTTGACCTCTTGGATGGTCTGGGCCTGCTTGTCGGAAACCTTGCCGTAGTAGAACAGGCGGTTGAGCATATCGCCCAGGTCATCGACGCCTGTCAGTACCTGGAGCAGGCTCAGGCCGCCGGTCTTGTACTCACCTGCAACGTAGTTGGAAAGCTTGGTCTGGCCATCGGCGATCTCCTGCTGCTTTTGCGTGATCTCGCCAGCGGTCTGGTCGAGCGCCTGCGTCTGAGTGGCGAGCTCGTCGTAGATCTGCTGGGTCTGCGTGCCGATCTGCTCGAGTTTGGTACGAGCGGCGGCAAGGTCGGATGCGGTATCGGCATAGGCCGGAGCCGCGAGGCCCAGGCCCAAAACACAAGCGAGGGTTGCCGTAGCAGCGCAGCGTGCCAT
>URTB01000008.1 GCA_900550595.1 uncultured Collinsella sp. | reverse complement strand
CGTAGCGCCTGTCGACGACATCGAAGAACAGGTCGGTGCACGGCCTGTCGTAGACACACCTTCCCACCTCGTCAACGATGAGGCACGACGGCTTGACGAGCGAGGAGACGACCCGCGAGGTGTTTCCCCGCTGGACGGCCTTCTGGAACCTGTCCCTGAGCTCGGTCGCCTTTATGTAGTAGGTCTTGAGCCCCCGCATGCAGCACTCGCGCCCGTAGGCCTGCGCGAGGTGCGTCTTCCCTATGCCGCCGGGCCCGACGAAGGCGACGTTGCGGTGCGCGTAGAGGTCGGCCAGCGACGGGAGCTTGCCCAGCGCGGCCGCGTCCCGGCCCTGGATCCTGGAGAAGTCGAAACCCTCGAAGGTCTTGGGCTCGCGCCTGGGCAGCCTGCTCAGTCTCAGCAGCGTCTCGATGGAGGCGAGCCTCCTCTTCTCCGCAAGGTAGGAGAAGGTGGCTGCCACGGCGGCCATCTCCCCGTCGCCGAGGTCGAGGTCCGAGGCGAGGGTCGCGAGCTCCTCCGCCCCGACGGCGATCCCGAGCCTCGACGCGGCGTCGCTCGCGAGCTCGTAGGGGCTCGCCCCCGCGCCCGCCATCATTCGGCCCTCCCGAAGTCGAACCTCTCGAAACCGGGTTTCGTCCTGGGCGGGGCGATTTGCTCGACCACGGTCCCCACCGGCTGGGTCGGTAGCTCCTCGGGCTGCGCCGGCGATGTCTCCCACTGCCCCTCGCACCAGCTGTCGGCGCCGGTGCCGACAGCGTGGGCGACGAGCTCGCGGGAGAGGTCGTCGCTGTATATGTGCACCACGCGCCCCTCCCGGCTCACCCTGCACTCGCGGCGGACGTACCAGTAGGGCACGCCGTAGCGGTGCCCCTCGAAGCTCACGAAGCCGTCGAAGGAGATCTTCCGGCGCGGGCACAGGTACCGCTCGACCTCGGCCGTGACCTCGAGCGGCCTGGTGTTCGCCGAGCACGCCGCCTCGTGCTCGCGCATCGGGACGCATGCCGCCGCGCGCCGCCAGCGGCCTCCCTGCTCGGCGCACCAGAGGGCGGCCTCCCGGTTGAGGGCGTCAAGGTCGGTAAAAGACCTTCCCGCGAGGAAGTTCCCCTTCACGAAGCGGACAAGTCTCTCCACCTTGCCCTTCGTATATGGGTGGCGCGGCCTGCACAACCTGGTGCGGAAGCCGACGACACCCATGAACTCGGCGTAGTCGGCCTGCCAGACGGGCCGGCCGTCGACATCGCGGCGGACGACCACGCTCTTCATGTTGTCGGTGAGCACGGTCGCGGGCACGCCCAGCGCCGAGAACGCGTGCAGCATCCCGATGAGGAGGTTCTCCTGGCGCGCGTTCGGGAAGAACTCGACGTGGGCGCTCCCGCAATGGTGGCAGACCATGGCGAAGCAGGCGATCCGCGCCCGCTCCCCGCCAGGGCGCTCGACCGCGACGAAGCCCCAGTCCATCTGGTAGGCCTCTCCGGGCGCCGTCCTGAAGCGCTGGCCGCGGCAGCCCTGCGGGGCCGCCTGCCGCCTCTTCGCGGGCACGAGGTCCCGGTGCGCGGCGATGTAGGTCTTCACCGTTGTGAGGCCGCCGGCGTAGCCCTGGCCGAGCAGCCGCTCGAATATCACCTGCGAGTTGATGACGCCCTTCCGCAGGAGGTCGTCCACCAGGCCGGTGTGGCCGGCGAGCACGCCCGACGCGGTCCTCCTCCCGCTGTTCCCGTGGGGCAGGGCCCTGAACCCGTGGGCCCTGACCGTCCTCGCGCGGGAGCGGGTGAGCCCCGTCCTCCTGCAGAACTCAGCGAGGTTGCATGCCTGCGGGTCGAACCCGTCGCCCTCCTCCGCGGCCATCTCCCGGAGCGCCGCGTCTATAATTTCCTGTAGGTCATCGTGTCTCTCGTTCACCTCAATGGTCCTCCTAACGCCGGCGTGTTGGCACCACCAGCGTAGTGGCGGCGGGGAGGCACGGTGGCCATTATTCGGTGACCGGGATTGGTCAAAATCGTTTGACTATTAGCGGCTAAAATCGCCCGGCGCTAACACAATGTCATCATCCCAAGGCTATTTCTCAGAAATTTGAAGTGCGCTCAGCCTTCTCTTCAGGCCGTTAGCGTATGCCAAAGAATAGAAGCTTAGTGCGCTTGAGACGGACGAGATGCCTTTTTTCAACGGTGACGGGTCTTCATTGCTGTCCGACAGCCTTCCATTAAAGAAGTTCTTCAGTTCCGAATTAAGCCAATGAGTACCATCAGCTCGAACTCTGTCCCTTATATCCCCGTAGCGTACGTCGGTAACGCCGCGAATCAAGCCGAGAGTCATAAACGCATGACCGTTGAAGCAATGCGTTGTTAGGCAATGACCGATCGGCTTATCAGGTAGCGGTTTATTAGGGTCCGCGAAAACATTACCGATGCTGCAACCCCTGTAGCACTGCTTCGCTTCACCGGTCGAAAGGTCCACATAGTACATCCAAGACCCCGCCTCGCAGAAATCGGTCTGTTTGACGCCGAAAATCTTGTTCTTGAAGTCGAAAAAGGACGAATCGAACTGATCCCAAGCGGCATAGTAATCATCGGATGAAAGGTTCGTAAGCCTCTCGATATTGTTCGTAGCATCGTTACGCGCAATCGTAAGATGTGCGAGCGCCCCGAAGTTCTCCATACAGTATTCTTTGACTTCGGGAATCCTCGGAACGAGCTCATCGGAGGGAGTTATCTCTACGTTACAGGAGGCCCCTGCGGACCAGGCGGCATTCACGTTTGCCGCAAATCGCCCGAGCAGCCCCCTCTTCTCGAATTCGAGGTAATGAAGAGAACATTTAAATTCGACATGGGATAAAACATCCGGACCGAGTTCCAACAGTGGTTCAAGCTTTTTGGTGAGCACCATATTAGAGACTATCTCGATGTAATGCCCCTCACGCGCGAGGCACTCGACGTAGCGTGCAAGATCCGGAACAAGAAGGGTCTCGCCATCGGCACACATGTTGACGAAAGCCTCTCCTCCGAGTCGCTCTTTACGCATGGCATAGGCGACCTGCTCGGGAGTATATTGCATCACAGGGATAACCCCCTCGTAGCTGCTGGGGCGCTGAGCAAGATAGCAGTAGCGGCAACGCAAATTGCATACGGACAGTGGTATGGAAAAGAAAATGGCCTTCTTCATGTTTTGAACCTTTCGGAGAACTATTAATGACGCAACTTACCGAGAACAAGAGCAAGATAGTTACGACGTTGCTCTGCGGAGAACGTAGCAATAAATACGATGGCCCACGAAACGAGGCATGAGAGTGTGATGTCAAGGGCAAGCGTCGCCCAGGAAGACACGGAAATCAACGCACCGAAAAAGATTGCAACCACAATAGACGCCCCCACGCTCAGAAGAGACACCACGACCTCGCGATACATCGACCACCAGGGAAGTCCAAGAAGTCGTGAAACATAAGGCGCAATGATGACGATATTTCTAACGATAGAAATGAATGCACTAATTCCAGCGATAGCGCAGAGCCCAAGCTTGGTAAACTTTAGCGCCAATAGAACGAGAGCAACATTGAGGGCTGCGCCAATGACATACGTCACAGAGTTGACTTTGAGTTTGTTCATCACCGTGAAAACGTTAAACATTACCTGAGGCCCGGCCCATGGGATATAGCTTGAGACCGTAAGGATGGAGAGAACTGTAAGCTCCCGCGCGTCAAGAGATGGCATCCAAAGACCATAGAACACGGGGGCTAAAGCACAGAAAACGCCGATGGGTGCAGCGACCATAAAGTTGGAGAGCCGAATGTCCAACTTAAGGCGTCGATAAAGACCCCTCACGCCCTCCTTCGCATAGACAATCACAAGCTCGGGCTCAAGATTGTTATTGAGAGTTGTGGCGAGCGTGCTAATCGCGGTCGGCACTGTCTTGGCCACAGAGAGAACGCCCATAGGACTTGCACCCACGAACCAATTTGCAAATAAGAGATCGAGTCCGGTGGTCAGGATGTTGCCGCATTGGTTGACTGTATTCCAAATACCCGAGGACGTTAAATCATGAACGAACTTCCCGGAAAACGCCCCGACATTGAAAGCGAGTTCGGGAACGACCTTTCGTTTGATTGCGTAACAAACAGGAGCGCTCGCCAAAGTAAGGAGAAGTGCGATGAGTGAAACGTAACTTACGCGAGCCTCGAAGACGCTAAACACAAAAACAAGCAATGCGGCGTTAAGCACGTTGCGTACAAGGTTAATTGCGTTCTGGATATAAACCTTATTCACGACGAACATGGCCGAGCAGAATAAAGAGACAAAAAGGTTCGCTCCGAAGTTCGCAAAGACGAAGGCGAATAGCAAATCAACATCGACAGGATCGGCGTTGCCCATGTTGACGATGGAACCGAGGTTAGCGACCACCGCAATAGTAACAGGAAGGAACAGAAGGCACAGAATGACGTTGCAGACGATTAGTGTCGAGTAGTAGGCGATCGAGTCCTCAACCTTCCCGCGATGATACGCCGCCGAGATGAAGCGTGACCCCATGGAATTGAAAGCAAGTGTCACGAGTGAGGCGTAAGAGACGAAATTATTGGCCAGTTGCGTAAAGCCGTTAGCAGCTTCGCCGAGCGTGGCAACGAGGTATGACGAAAGAAAGAAACTGACAGCCATCTGCACGCCGAGAGTAACAACGGCTGAAGCGACATTGAAAGCTGTGGCGAGCTTACCCGACTGCATCGCGCACCACATCCTTCATCTGCGCATAGATGCAATCAAGCGACGCACGGCTGTACCTTTGGGGACCGGCCGCAAGCGCCTCCCGGGCAAGACCGGGAATCTCGTCCGACGTGCGGGCAAGGAAAACGTTCGGGATCCCTTTAATCCACTCGTAGCCCTGTGAGACCTTATGGCTCACATTGTCCAAAGCCACACAGGGAGTACCTGTGATTGCAGAGAAGAACATGCCGTGGAGCCGATCGGTTATGACCAGTTCTGCAGAGGAGAGCTCCGCCCACTTTGCTTCGAGGACAGCGCCCCTGTTCCTTTCGTAAATTCTCGTCGGCTCTGCGACGACCGTAGACGTACGGGCAATCTGGAGCCCGAGCTCAACAAAGGTGGCTTCAATTGTCTTTGCGACCTCGTCGTCGATCACACGCTCCTTATCGTCACGCAGGCACAGTAGGGCACCCGACCGTTCCGTAGAAAACGGCACGTCGTCGATGTAAGTAACAATGTCGGGCACGTAGTAGTTCGGCGTATGGGGCGAAAGCCTGCCCACAATCTCAAACGTCTCTCGGTCACGTGAAAAGTACACAAGGTTTGGGTTAGACCGGTAAGCGGCAGCAGTCACGCGCTCGCACTCCTGTCCTCGCTCGGAGTCCTCGAAGTAAACCGTTTGGGGGAACACCAGGACGCTGCGGTCCGCAAAGCGGCTAATGATGTCGTTTATTTTGTCGTTCTCCTCGGGCCAAAGCGTGCCGACGTTGCCACCCCCGTCTACGATAACGATGTCGGAGGGACGCACCATCCCCTGTATTCTCTCCCGCGCAAGCTCGTACTGATAGCGCTGAATCTCGAACACGGAGAAGCTGGGAAGCGCATCGGCGAGGAAGCGTTTTTGTGCGTAGACGATTGCCTGATCGCCCAGGTTTCCATGGCTAGGAGTTGCTATCATGACCGCAGTTCTCGAGGAGGACTTCTGTTTCTGGGCAAAACGCCAGAGCATTTCTCGTGTACGCACCTCGCACGATAGGCGTCCCTTTAATTCGGTGAAGCTCATTGTGTCCCTTCGTCAGACGGACAGGCCGTTGCGTTTATTGAATAATTTGGGGAAACAGCGATAGGCAAGGCATGAAACACAATGCCTGTTGCGAAGATTGAAATGACGTCTGCCGATAGCGAAAGCGTGGTTCCAGCCCTCCTTGAGGCCGCACCAGCGCATCGTGTCCGTCTCATCCGAGACGGAACCGTAGGAATCGACAAGTGCGGCCTTGACTTGGCAAAGGGATGCCCAGAACAAGTCAGAGAATCCCTTGTCGAAGAAATACCGGTTCCTATCCAGGAAAGCCTCAACGATGTCGAGCTTCGAGCGTGCAGAGGGTTGATGGGTTATGGATGCACTATTCTGAACGTAATACAACTGGCTGACGGGGACGACGGCCACACTATCGCACTGTCCAACGATGTGGTGCAGCATGAACTCGTCCTCATGAATCTTGCCAGGGGCGAAGCGCGCCTGCTTAAAGAGACGGGCGCGGTAGAGCTTCCCCCAGCTAACTATGTACTCAACCGAGGTCCCGTTAGGGTTGGCGTAGACGCTGGTCCAGTAGCTGTACTCGTCCAGGTGGCGTGCAGGATCGCAGACAATCCTCAGGACGTTGCCGTCGGCGTCGATGTACGTCATGCCACCCACAGCCATGTCAAAACCTTCATCCATGACTTCGGCAAGCAATTCAATCTCCTCAGGACCAAGGTAGTCGTCTGAGTCAAGGAAGAAGATGTACTCGCCCGTAGCTGCGTCGAGCCCGGCGTTGCGCGCGGCGGAGAGCCCTTGGTTGCTCTGGTCAATCAAGACCAGAGACTCATGGCTTCTTCGGTAATCACCGAGAATCTGCAGCGTGTTATCCGTTGAACCGTCGTTGACAACGATGACTTCGAGGTCTCCGTACGTTTGTGCATACACGGAGTCAAGGCACTTGACAACTGTCGAGGCAACGTTGTATGCCGGCACGATAACCGAAACCGTGGTTTTACTCATGATCACCCCTTAGAACCCCTTCTAACTAACCGCTTAATCCCTGATCCAATCCTCCAAGGCAACATACTTGCGTCAAGCGCCGCATAGCTGTTCTCAAGCAAAAGCCGGAGACGCAGCGCGTCCACTTTAGGAAGCGAACCGGCACCACAATGCTCCGAGGCGACCTCCAGGATATGTTCGCTCCGAGCGGAGGCATATGAACTCCGACGGGCTTTGAAGTTAAGGCTGCGGTTGTACCGCATGCCCAAAAGAGCACTTGAAGTATATGAAAGGAAGTAGCGCGCCCAGCCGCCGAGCGGCATGCCGCGCCCTTCCATGAAAGCAACAACCTCCTCTTCCACATAGCAGGCTTGAGCAAAGTAGTCGGGATTGTAGCCCGCGTTCGTAGTGGAAGCAGGATTCGGGCGGTAGAAGTAAAGCGGTTCATCGATTAGCCAGTAGGACCTTGCACCGCCCATAATCTCAAGACTCTGCAGCCTATCCTCAGCCATAAGAAGTCTGGGTCGTTTTTTATTTCCTTTGCTGTAAAGCGTTCTCCTGAACGCTTTACACCAAAGGCTATTCAGTAAATAGCCTTTGGTGTATAAATCCCAAACCAAGTCTTCCTCAACGGGTCCATCCTCGCCAAGCGTGGAAAAATCAAACATAAGAGAGGGATTGCGCTCGGAAGATGTTGCATTAAATAGCACGATGTCGGCGCCGGCCTCGAAAGCACGCTTGACCTTCGATAGCGCAGAGGGATCGCACAGACCGTCGTCAGCATCCGCGCAGAGGATGACTTCTCCGCTCGCAATGTCGAAGGCCGCCTGCCGCGCAGCGTAAGGTCCGCCGTTCTCAGTACGCCTTAGCGTAAACGACGGCAGTCTGGCGCACACATCACCTGTAAGAACAAGAGGCTCCGTAGAGCCATCGTCCACAACGATGACCTCAAAATCACGACAATCCTGCTTTGCAAAGGACTCAAGACAATCGCAGATATAGCGCTGGGCGTTATATGCCGCTATGCAGATGGAGAAGAAGGGGCGCGTCATACAGCATCAACCTTATCGGTAACTCTGCCGCACTTGGGAAACCTCCGATGAAGCTTGTAATCGATCAGCCAGGATGCTAGGCAATAGAAAAGGAAGACGTAAACGAGCTTCATGGTCGCGTCAGTGAAGTAGCCACGAATGAATAGAAGGAGGTACACCGCCAAAACGGCTGAAGCCCAAGCGCGAACGATGTGCCTCTTATCCTCGCCTTCATTAAGATAACTCTGGCACCAGGCTAAAAGAGCGCCAACTAAAAATGAACCTACGACCCCGAACCAACCGAAATTGTAAAAAAACTCGCCGAGCATCGAACCGCCAAGGAAGGCTGAGCCGCTTATCGCCACTGTAAACTGCGTCGCTTCTTTCAGGAGAGGGAATCGGCCTACGAGCATGGGGACGACAGAAAGGAATCCCGCAACATAAGTTGCCCCCATGCCGTACGGAAGAACAGAGGGCACTCTAGACATACTTATCACTAGAGTCGAAAAAGCACTTCCGAACTCACCCAAGCTTTCCCAGACGACATCGAAAAATGATGCCTTCGCCAAATAAGCAGAAAGAGCCTCGAACGAGAAGCCGATCGACCTGAGCTCGCCAAAAGCATCAATCAGGAACATGAGACAGACGCAAACAAGGATCAGAACGAGGGCTTTGCCAACTGATAACCTATTCACGTAACAAAAATAGACCAAACACCAAACCGCGAGGAAGCAAACAGAGTACTGTCTGCTTCCCGTAGTCATAATCAGGACGTTGATAGCGACGACAATCCAAAACAGGGTGGTTCCCTTTCTCTCCCTTCCAATAACCAGAAGCATCAGCAAGAGACCCGCCTCAAAGAAAAAAGAAATTGCCTGGACAGGCGCTGGAATGATCAGCGAGTAGACACCGCGGTAAGCGTCAGAAGCAGCCCCCATTAACTTGGCTCCATTTAAGTACACCCAGAAAGGGAGCCCAACGAGGATGAAGCATTTCGCAAGTAACTTGGGGTCAACGCCGCGTCCAGAAACGCCGATTTCAGACTTATTGATGGGTTTCTTTTGAAGCAAGAGCGCGCCCGCGCAGACGAGTGTCTGCGAGTAGAGGTAAAAGCGAAACGCGTTCTCGATTGTCATCGGCGACCCATACCACCGGAAATCAAGGTTCAGAACATCATCGGTCCCGTATCCCATAGCGATGCAGACGATCTGTCCGCAGTTAAAGATCCAGTTGGCAACCAGAAAGAGGATAACGAAAGGCTGACGACCCGGGGATACAAGTGCTGCAGCAACGAAAATCGCCAGCTGAACCAGCGAAACGAAGGACATAAAGCCGTAGTCGTCAAAGCGAGGAATACAGACGATACCAAGCAATTGGAGCACCATAACCACGATGCAAAGCACCCTGTATACAGTTATATCAGGCTTTGTATCCCTCGAAAGAAGCATGCTCATGCAGACACCCCGCTAAGATACAGCCTCTCAAACTCCTGGGCGGCGGCGTCGATGTCGTAGCCGGCAGCACGAAGAGCCGCGGTGCCGTCGCGCCGGCCACCCTCTGCTGCAGCGCAGATCGCCTCACACCACGATTCCTCGCTTTCGCCCAAATCGAGGAAAGCGGTGTGCCCACAAATGTCAGCCATGCGGCTGATACCCGTGGAAAGGACAATGGGAAGCCCGCACGCCTGAGCCTCCACGCACGACACTGGCAACCCTTCAAAGAGCGATGGCATGCAGAACACATCCATCGCAGAGTAATGCGAAGCGGTGTCCTCCTGTATGCCAGCAAAATGCACGTATTTGGAAATACCCATAAAGTCGGCCTTGCTCGAAACCTCGTCGCGAAGGGGGCCGTCGCCCAAGAGGAGCGCCTCGGCCTGCATTCCCTTGTCACGGAGTTTAGAGACCAGGTCCACGATAAACGTCTGGTTCTTTTCGGGCACGAAGCGCCCCACGTGACCGACGACCAAGGCGTCGTTAGCGATGCCGTAATGCTCACGCACGTCGACTCGTGCCGCAAGATCGAAGGCGAATGCGTCCAGGTTAATAGCATTTGGGCGGACGACGCACGCATCGAGCGCCTTCGGGCAGCGCCCATACAAGTACGTTGCCGCAACATCAGAGCAAGCGGCGAATGTGTTCGCGAAGGCATCGAGACGGGGTGCGTTAAACGCGTCCGTCAGATCTTTCACGGGATTGTTTGCCCATCCCTTCTGAGAATTATGCGAATGGAGAATGCGAATGGGCACGCCCGCGCGCTTGGCCTCGCGAATGAGCCCGAAAAACCCTTCGCAGCCCGATCGGTGCTCATGCACTGCACGGACCTCAGGATGTCCAGAGAAGAACTCACGGTAGAACCTACCTGACTTTACAGGATGTCTGTCAGGGTCGACACATCTGAAGATACGCCCTCCCATAGCCTCGATCTCGTTGTCGAACACGCACTCGTAGGGCACGCGGTACATGAAATCGAACTGTACTTTGTCTTTATCGATGGATCGATACAGGTTCATGAGAAAGTGCTCGATACCGCCATGCCCCATAGAAGGCACGGCCTGCAGCACGCGTATGGTCTCTCCGCTCGTCATAAAGCCGCCTTACTCAATCGTGTAGTCATGCTTGTCCTTATGCCGCCTGTAGTACTCCTCCAGCGTACAAAGCTGGCGAGCAGGCGCCCCCCCCCCAGACAGTTTTCGGGGGAACCTTGCCCTTCACCACCGCGCCGGCACCGATAATCACATCGTCGCCGATTTCGGTTCCGGGCAGGAGAATGGCTCGTGCCCCGACGAACACATTGTTACCAATGAAGATAGGTTTGAGGAACTTATACTTAACGTTATCGAGGTTTTCCTCGAACGCATTAAACGCGTTGCGTATAGAATAGTCATGCGTGAGTAGAATAACGTCGCGCGAAAGAGTGACGGCCCTACCAATCTTAATGAGCGAGTAACGTTCGCTGCTGTCGAACCACACTGATTGGTGAATGAAGCCATGTTCGTCGTAATCGGCGATTTCCATGCCGCACTTCTGGAGAAACTTGGTGTACTTGTACATGTAGCGATCGGTGAAGAACGGTGCCTCTAGGAACAGGATGTTTCTATGGAGTACACGCGCAATCGACCAAAGGGGGTTCTGCATCATAGCGGCAGCCTCTCTTTCAGTATTCGGATGGCATCCTCATACCCGTCAACGACATGAGAGCCCTCACGCCGCACAGTCTCAGAGCATCCCCCCGTGTCATAGGTCACCACGGACGTACTGCAGGCCTCAGCTTCCAGATTGACCGTGGGGAAGTTATCCTCCGTCGTTGGATTGAATAACACATCAGCGGTCGAGTAGATGCCCGCGAGCTCCTCACGAGAGTCTGTGCTCGTGAGACCGACGATGCTTTTGGGCAGCTCTTTGATCTGTTTCTCAGAGAGCCCCACGAGCACGATGACGTACTTGTCAGAATCTAGCTGCCCCGCCAGCCGTACGAAGTCAGAAAGCCCCTTACGTTCGGTCCAGGGGCTCGCTACACCTAAAATCATGAGTCGATCACCTATGCCGTAGCGTTCTCGGAAGTCGCTCGGGGTCGGCTTAAACACGTCGGTGTCAATGGTGTTATGGCGAACCTCCACAGGGAAATCATTGAGAAAGCTCTCCCCCACCAGATCGGCGAGCCACTGCGAGGGCGTTATCAGCTTCATACGATCGGCGGGTACCAGATTGAAGAGACGCTTTTTCTCCTCAAAGTTCCACGAGCAAGAGACTTTTGAATAGGTCTTGGGATAGGTATTGAGTTGCGAGCAAGGCCTCGAGTACGCGCAGCGGTCCTTCCACTGCGCACACTTCACATATGTGAAGTACGCGCAGTGGCCCGTGAATGCCCAGCAGTCGTGCAGGGTCCATTCGACCCTGCAATCATGTTTTGCAAGCCACTCGAAAAGCATCTCGACGTTGACGTAATAGCCGTGCAAATTATGCAGATGCACCACATCAGGCTTAATCTCATCAAGTCGAGCAAGAAGGCGTTTCGTAGCGTTTTTGCTATGAAATCCCGCTTTACCATCTATACGAGTCTGAAACACATCGAGCTTAACCTCTGCATCAGAGGCGAACTTCATTTCGTTCGGGTTTTCCGCTTCACGGCCTCGACCCCAGAACGCATATGATTCTTCGCCTGCGGCCAGAAGCTCCTTGTGCTCTTTCATCATGATGCCGCCGGTTGACCCGTTCGGCACGGTGTTGATGTGGGCGTAGACCGTCACTAGAGGCTCTTCCTCCACACCATTTTGTCCACGACGCCGGTGTAGCTCTGGATGATCTTGACCACCTTGGTGGACACGGTCTCGTCGGCATAGTCGAGCACGGGGGCCTCGGGCAGCGAGCCCTCCGCATCGAGCTCGACGGCGGTGTGGACGGCCTGCAGCAGCCCTTTCTCGGAGATGCCGGCGAGCGTGAAGCAGGCCTTATCCAGCGCCTCGGGGCGCTCGGTGGAGGTGCGAATGCACACGGCCGGGAACGGGTGGCCGACGCTCGCGAAGAAGCTGGACTCCTCGGGCAACGTGCCGGAGTCGGACACCACCGCGAAGGCATTCATCTGCAGGCAGTTGTAGTCGTGGAAGCCCATGGGTTCGTGCATACGCACGCGCGGGTCCAGCTGAAAGCCCGTGGCCTCCAGGCGCTTGCGGGAGCGCGGGTGGCAGGAGTACAGGATCGGCATGTCGTATTTCTCGGCCAGCGCGTTGATCGCGGTGAACAGGCTCGTGAAGTTGGCCTCGGTGTCGATGTTCTCCTCGCGGTGGGCGGACAGCAGCATGTACTTCTTCGGCTCCAGGCCGAGCTCGGCCAGGACGTCGGAGGCCTCGATCTTGTCAAGGTTGGCGCGCAGGACCTCGGCCATGGGCGAGCCCGTGACGTAGGTGCGCTCGGGGGCGCAGCCGGTGTCCTTGAGGTAGCGGCGGGCGTGCTCGGAGTAGGCCAGGTTGACGTCGGAGATCACGTCGACGATGCGGCGGTTTGTCTCCTCGGGCAGGCACTCGTCCTTGCAGCGGTTGCCCGCCTCCATGTGGAAGATGGGGATGTGCAGGCGCTTTGCCGCGATGGCGGACAGGCAGCTGTTGGTGTCGCCCAGGATCAGCAGCGCGTCGGGCTGCACCTGCACCATGAGCTTGTAGCTCGCGGCGATGATGTTGCCCACGGTCTCGCCCAGGTCGGCGCCCACGGCGTCCAGGTAGACGTCCGGGTCGTCCAGCGACAGGTCGCGGAAGAAGATGCCGTTCAAGGTGTAGTCGTAGTTCTGCCCGGTGTGCGCCAGCAGGCAGTCGAAGTGGCGTCGGCACTTCTTGATGACCTCGGACAGGCGGATGACCTCGGGGCGGGTTCCCACGATGATCAGGAGCTTCAGGCGGCCGTCATCTTGGAATGCGATATCGGAATAGTCCTTGCCCATGCGGCTAGACCTCCTCGTAGTAGGTGTCGGGGTTCTCGGGGTCGAAGGGCTCGTTTGCCCACATGACCGTCACGAGGTCCTCGGTGTCGGACAGGTTGGTGATGGAGTGCGTGTAGCCGGGAATCATCTCCACGGCGCGCATGTCGGAACCCGAGACCACGTACTCGTCGATGGGGAACGGGTTGCCATCGACGTCCTCCCCCACCTTCCTCAGCTTGATGCTCGCGGTGCCGGAGACCACCAGGAACCTCTCCCACTTGCTCATGTGCCAGTGGTTGCCCTTGGTGATTCCGGGCTTCGAGACGTTGATTGAGACCTGGCCGCGCTCCGGGGTGCGCAGGAACTCGGTGAAAGAGCCGCGGCCGTCGACGTTGGGCTTGAGGCTATAGGCGAAGTGTCCCGGCTCGTAGTAGGAAAGGAACGTGCTCCAAAGCTTCTTGGAGAAGGAACCCTCCGAAAGGTCGGGGACGGTAAGCGTCTCGCGGCTGTCGCGGAAGCAGCCCAGCAGGTAGACGATCTCGCCCAGGGACTTCACGTCGGTGTCGGGGACGTAGCAGAAATCATCACCGTCAACGCGCTTCAGCCCCTCGTAACCGCAGCGGTGCTCCTGACCCAGCAGGGCGCTCAGCATCTCGTCGACCAGGTCGTCGATGTAGAGGAGTTCGAGCTCCACTGAGGGGTCGTTCACGGTGTAAGGGCGGCCGTTGGCGATGGCGTCGCAGAAGGTGGCCACGGCGGAGTTGTAGCGCGGGCGGCACCACTTGCCGTAGAGGTTGGGGAAGCGGTAGATGAGCACCGGCGTGCCCGTGCGCTCCGAGTACTCGCGGAACAGGCCCTCCCCCGCGAGTTTGGACTCGCCGTACACGGAGCCCTCGAAGCGGCCCGACAGGCTCGCCTGAGAGGAGCTGGAGAGCATGACGGGGCACGTGTTCCCGTGGCGCTCGAGGGTTTCGAGCAGCGTGGAGGCGAACCCGAAGTTGCCCTCCATGAACTCAGCCTGGTCCTTGGGGCGGTTGACGCCGGCCAGGTTGAAGACGAAGTCGGCGCGGGAGCAGTAGTTCTCCAGTTCCGCGGGAGTCGAGTCGACGTCGTACTCCATGACCTCGAGGGGAAGAAGTTGCTGGTATTTGGCACGGCGATCCTTGCCGTCCCTAATGTTCTTGAGCGCGCAGCAGAGGTTCCTCCCGACGAAGCCCCTGGCGCCAGTGACGAGTACGCGCACCCTACTGCACCGCCTCGTGCTCGCGGCCCTCCAGGGCCAGCTGCACGTACTCGGCGGTCTTGATCTTGGCGACGGTGCCCTCCACGTCGAGCCTCTCGGTGTTGTGGGAGGTGTAGGACTCGTCGGCCTGGGTTTCCACCTCGCCGTCCACGACGAACTTGTCGTAATTCAGGTCGCGCGAGTCGCAGGCGACGCGGTAGTAGCCGCCCATGTCTTCGGCGCGCAGGCGCTCCTCGCGGGTCATGAGAGTCTCGAAGAGCTTCTCGCCGTGGCGGGTACCGATCACCTGGGTGCCCACGCGGCCGAAAACCTCCTGCACGGCCTCGGCGAGGTCGCCGATGGTCGACGCCGGCGCCTTCTGGATGAACAGGTCGCCGGGGTTGGCGTGCTCGAAGGCGAACTGCACCAGGTCCACGGCCTCGTCCAGGTTCATGAGGAAGCGAGTCATGTTGGGGTCGGTGACGGTGAGTGGCTCGCCCTTGCGGATGCGGTCGATGAACAGCGGGATGACGCTGCCGCGCGAGCACATGACGTTGCCGTAGCGGGTGCAGCAGATGGTTGTGCGGCCGGCGCCGTTGCGGGCGTTGGCGTAGATGATGGACTCCATCATGGCCTTGGACTTGCCCATGGCGTTGATGGGGTAGGCCGCCTTGTCGGTGGACAGGCACACGACGCGGTCCACGCCCTCGTCAATCGCGGCGTGCAGGACGTTGTCCGTGCCGATGACGTTGGTGCGCACGGCCTCCATGGGGAAGAACTCGCAGGAGGGAACCTGCTTCAGGGCGGCGGCGTGGAAGATGTAGTCCACGCCGTGCATGGCGTCGCGCACGCTCTGGGCGTTGCGGACGTCGCCGATGAAGAAGCGCACCTTAGAGGCGAGCTCCGGGGACTTCTCCTGCAGGCGGTGGCGCATGTCGTCCTGCTTCTTCTCGTCGCGCGAGAAGATGCGGATCTCGGCCAGGTCGGTGTCCATGAAGTGCTTGAGCACAGTGTTGCCGAACGAGCCGGTGCCGCCCGTGATCATGAGGGTCTTGTCTTTGAATGCGGAAGTGCCTGTCATTAATTAATCCTCCACTAGTTGAGTAAGTAGTTTTTCGAGCTTGTCGAAGAACAGCTTCTTCGTGAAATAGCGCTCGTAATAAGCTTTTGCGTTATTGCCAAGATGCCCTGTGTCGGAAAGTCCAGCAAACTGCGAGGCAATTCGTGCAAGACCTTCGGCATCTTCGATATCGCAACAGAAACCGCATTTTGCATCATCAATTACTCGTTTGGTTTCACCTGAAAGCGCTGCCAAAATCGGTTTTCCAGCTGCCATATAAGTGGTGACTTTTCGTGGCAACGTATAAGTAGCCATCGGACTATCTTCGAACGTGACGATCATCGCGTCAGACGCACCGTAGTAGCGAGGCATGTCCTCAATTGGCTTGCGCCCGTGAAACACAATGTTGTTCAAGCCAAGTTCCGTGGCCCTGGCCTTACATTGCTCCAGGCGCGATCCGGAACCAACAACATGAAAAACGAGATTCGATTCTTTCTGAAGAATGCTGGCAGCTTCAACAATGGTTAAAACTGATTGTGCTTGCCCCACGTTGCCCGCAAAAGTTAAATTTGTTTTTGCCGGGTCATAGCCTTCGCAAGGACATCTAGCACAATCAGAAAATGCATCGTCAGCATATTGAGGTAAGTACGCCGAGGCCTCTCGTTCGATTCCAAGGCTGCTTGAAAAATATTCATCAAACAGAGGCGATGTTACCGCAATGCGATCAGCTTGCTTATAAATCCTCTTTGAGACAGCCGACATCCACTTGTAAGGCAGCGATGTTTCAGAAAAACCGCCAGCTGTAAGACTTACGGGCCATAAATCAAAGCAATACAGCAGCATTTTTTTATGATGTTTGCGAGCATAGACAAGACCGGGGTCAACCTGCATTACAGGCGAAAACTGATACCCTAGGACAACATCAAATTCTTCATTGAGCGTTCGGGCAAGCTTATTTGCGTTATGCCAGAAGGAGATATAGTTCTTTACGCGATTTATTGCACCCGTTTTCCGTGGTTGCAAGTTGGCACGATAGATGGTTACGCCATTATGAAACTCAACTTGCCCACCTCTGTTTTTATACTCAACGGGAATGTCAGAATTTGGCATGCCTGTATTAGGCAGTCCGGTGATGACAGAGACGCTATGACCCCTTTTAACAAGCTCCTCGCATACATCGGAAGTGTTAAAAGGCTCCGGCCAATAGTGCTGGCAAACAACCAGAATTTTCATTAGCGAGCACCATCGCCCGTACTCACGACGCCAAGCGTCTTAAGCATGATCGTAATATCCTTCTTGATGTTTCTTGTCTTGATGTACTCAAGGTCAAACTTGACCTTCTCACTGGGAAGTAGGTCATAGCCACCCGTTACCTGGGCAAGACCGGAAATGCCCGGACGGACCATAGTGCGGTAATGCCATCCGTGAATACGCTTCTCAAACGCATTGCAAAACGCAGGACGCTCGGGGCGCGGACCGATAAGACTCATATCGCCCTTAAAGACATTCCAGAACTGGGGGATCTCGTCCAGACGCGTCTTGCGCATAAACTTACCAAACGGCGTTACGCGCGGATCTTCGTCCTGAGCCCACTGGGCACCACGAGATTCAGCATCGGTATACATGCTGCGGAACTTGTAAATATTAAAGACCTTGCCATCTTTGCCAACGCGACGCTGCGCGTAAATGACGGGTCCTTCGGATTCACTCTTAATCTTGACGGCAATAACAGCCATCGGGATCGCGAGAATGATGAGCGCGCACCCGCATGAGATAACATCGAAAGATCGCTTGATAAAGCGGTAGAAGAGTCCACCGTTAACAACGGGTTCTTCCAACTCAATAATATCGTCCCCAGGCAACAACTTTTCCAGCACGTCGGCCGGGATACCGTTCTCCGTCAGCTTCGGCTCATGCTTTCCAACATTGTTAAGCTTGGCAGCCTCGCGCCTGTCCTCAAGCGTAACAGCAAGCGCTGCCGAATCCCCCATTTGATTATTTTGCACCTTCTCTTCCAGCACTACGTCCCCGTGACGAGGTAGTACTATAGGGGAAGATTCTTAGTTGTGCAAGAAGTTTTTTGGGTTGATCTTCTTTCTTACGGGTTTTCCTGGGACGGGGCTGAATTGACTGATTTTGACTTCGGCAAAATCAGTCAATTAACCCACCGTCCCGATAAAACCCTCACACGGCGATACCTCACTTGTAGAGGTAGGCGATCGCGACGCCTTGGTGGACTTGGATCCTGGCCGTTTTCCTGACGACATTAGAGATGCCCGTGTCGGCTAACAGGCCGAGGGGGCTGTGATCTAGTTCCCACTCTAGGCCGTGTTCGCTTATCTCGGTGTTGGGGGCTATGGCGATGATGGAGAAGGTTTTGCCCTCGGCACCCTCGATGGTCCAGGTCTCATCCTGGTGCAGGATTCTGGCCGTCACTTCGTCTTCTTCGATCCAGACAGGGGCATCCGCATAGCCTGCCAGTAGCCCTAACACAGACAGAGCCATGTCCGGGCGGCCGCCGGTGGCGCAGGTCGCAACCACTTCGGCACTCGGCCAGCGGCGGCGGACGGAATCGAGCGCCAGAGCCAGGTCGGTATAATCCTTGTAGGGGTTATGACGCTCCGCCTCAAAATCGGCAGCGGCATCGACCAGAGCGCGTCCCTCATCGCTAACGGTGTCGGCGTCACCCACGTAGACGTCGCAGCCTATCCCGGCCCCCAACAGCGCGTCGAGTCCGCGGTCTACGGCTACGATGTGGTCGCACTCCCCCGCCAGGTGGCGCAGCAACTCGGGGCTCGCCACCACCGGCGAGCCGCAAACCACTAATACTTTGCAAGCCACGGCCCTCGCCTAGCCCTCAAACTCAAGAACGCGGGCCAGGTCAAGGTCCTCATAGCTGTCGATAAAGATGTCGCAGTTGGCACGCACCTCGTCGCGCTCCATACGGCCGTGCGGGTCATGGATACCCACGCGCTTAAAGCCTGCAGTGCCAGAGCTCTTAAGTCCAAAGACGGCGTCCTCAAATACCCAAGCGCGCTCGAACTTGTGCCCGTGGCGCTCTTCCAGGCAACGCAACGCCAGCTCGTACACGTCGGGGAACTGCTTGGAGCGCCCCGCCTCGCCCGTCGTGGTAATAAACTCCATATAGCGATCAAG
>URTB01000007.1 GCA_900550595.1 uncultured Collinsella sp. | reverse complement strand
CCAGCGGCATTAAGTTCGAAGGCAGCGGTTTCTACAACACCGACCAGCGAAGCGGCGGCTCCAGCACCAGCGCCACCAGCGGCTGCTGCGCCAATTGCCCGCATAGCCACTAGTGACAAGCGGCCCCGCTACCCAGGTTTCCTTATGAGTTGCGGTGAAATAGTTCCTGAATCAGCCCATCAAACGGCCAAACAGGAACTATTTCACCGCAACTTCTCTATAGATCGGATTTCGGGCTGATGCTAAGTTTGTAACATTTCAAAACTCTGCCGGATTACGGGGCTGAATTGACAACCTCTATCCATTTCGGTAATTTGCAAATTTCAACAAGCCATCTACCTGCGGTTTTATTTAGGCTATTTTTGCTGTGGTCGGGCATCACCAATCTAGCCCCGTAATCCGCCCTACTTTTGATAACAGCAAGTATGAAACGGGGCTATTTTTCCCACTCTTTAACGCTATTGCGATCTCCACTCGCAGGACATCCTGAGTTGCGGTGAAATAGGGACTGTTTGGTGGGTAGAAGCCGCTAGTCAATCCCTATTTCACCGCAACTTAGTAGTTACTTGTGGACCAGGCGGGCGCAGAAGTGGCCGTCGTAGGAATCGGCGTTTACCGGCACGCTCTGGAAGAGGCCTCGGTCGTTTTGGCGGACGGCAACCAGCTTCTTGGCCTGCGCAAAATCGGGAAGCTGCAGAATCTGGGCTTCGGTGAGCGGCGCCACGGTAAAGCCGGCACCCTCGGGAGAAGCCAGGAAGGCATCCACGACCTGCGTGTTCTCTTCATCAAACACCGAGCATGTCGCATAAATGAGCTCACCGCCGACAGCCACGCGCGCGGCTGCTTCCTTGAGCATCGTCAGCTGCAGGCGGGGCAGCTCGGTCGTAACGTCCTTCTCGGTCAGACGCCAGGGAATCTCGGGGTGGCGGCGCATGGTGCCGGTGCCAGAGCACGGCGCATCGATAAACACCGTGTCGAACAGGGCAGGCTCGCCGAGCATGGCATCAAACGAGGTGAGCACCTCATTGAGCTCGCAGGCATCGCCCGACACCGTACGAACACCCTGGATACCGGCCTTATGCAGGCGCGCGAGATTCTGATCACATTTACGATCATGCAGGTCAAGCGCGGTATGCTGACGCTCGTACCCGGCACGCTTGGCTTGACACATCATCACATAGGTCTTGGTTCCACGACCGGCGCCGATCTCTAGGCAACGCCCGGGACGGGTCGCCGCAGTAGCGATAAGCTGGGCGTTAAGGTCCGAGGCCACGGCCGCCGCGCGTTCAAACACGCCCGACGCAACGGTGGCCTGCGCATCGACCGGCGCATGGCAGCCCGGGAACACAGGCGCCACAAGCTGCGATAGGTACGGATCAGGCTTGGTTGCAAAGGCGTTCTCGTGCAAAGCGAGCGGCGCGGGCGCCAGATTGCCGGCAAAGTTGAGCGCACCTTCGGGCGTATCGAACGACGCCATAATGCGAGCGCACAGCCAGCGCGGCAGGCCCATCAGACGAGACAGGCGAACCAAACGGCGCTCGGACTCGTCGGCATCCGTCGCGTTGGCAAAGTCCTCGACGTTGTCCGCAACCTTATGCAGCACGGCGTTCGCCAGACCGGCGGCCGATTTAGCACCGCTGCGAACCAGCTCAACGCCCTGGCTCACGGCAACGCGACCCGGGGTATGCAGGTAGAGCATCTCGAAGGCCGAGATGCGAAGCGCCATGCGAACACGCGGCGCGACCTTTTTGGGCTTATCGAGAAACTGATCGAGCAGCTCGTCCAAAATGCCCTGCGTCGCGGCAACACCGAGCGCCAAGCGAGCGGCAAAAGCGGAATCGCGCTGGTCAATGGCCTTGGCGGAAGCACGGGAAGACAACACGTCGCGTGCGTACATACCGCGGCGATCGGCCTCCATCAACACATCGAGCGCAAGCTTGCGCGCGGGGGAAAGCTTACTCATGACAAAACACCCCACGTCAGATTGGCACCTTGCAGGCCGGCAGCCCAGGCAGAAGCAGCCATGGCACGCTTGCCATCGGGCTTAACCTCGAGCAATTCAACCGCGCCATCGGAAAGCCCCAGGTAGACGCGCTTGGCCTTAACGAGAACCTGACCCTCGCCAAGCGATACGTCGGCCGGCGCAGCATCGAGCACGCGCACGGTCTTGCCGGCAATCACGCACCGAGCAGGAGCGGTATCGGACGAAGCCAGCACGTGGCGCACGCAATCGAGCGCCGCCATCTGAGGATCCAGACGCATCTCCTGCTTGGAAATCTTGGCAGCATGCGTGACGAGCGACTCATCCTGCTCAGTCCAAACAGCCGAGCCATCGGCAAGCGAGGGCAGCGTATCGGCCAGCAGCTTACCGCCCAGCTCGCCAAGCTCCATAGTCAGTGCCTCGGCATGCTTACCGGCAACCGAGGTCGAGGCCTGCGCGCAATAAGCGCCCATATCCACGCCATGTCCAATACGCATAATGGAAACGCCGGCAACATCGTCACCAGCAAGAATGGCACGCTGAATAGGAGCAGCGCCACGCCAACGCGGCAGCAAGGACGCATGAACATTCACAATACCAAGCGGCGCCATTTGCAGCACCTCATCGGGCAAAATGCAGCCATAGGCAGCCACGCAGAAAATATCGGCATCGGCAGCCTTGAGCTGATCAATAACTTCCGGGGTCATACGATTGGCCTCAACAACCGGCAACCCCAGCTCAAGCGCCTTGGCCTTAACAGGAGAAGGCTCAAGCTTTTTACCACGCCCACGAACAGCATCGGGACGAGTAATTACGAGCGCAATCTCATTCCCAGCCTCAACAAGCGAAGTCAGCGAAGGCACAGCAAAATCAGGCGTACCCATAAACACAATACGCATAAAGAACGTCTCCCCTCAACCAAAGCCGAGACAGCTACAAATAACGGCGGAAAGCCAAGTACCCAGCCCATCCGCAATAACAATTCAACAAGAACAAATATACCCAAAACCAAAGAAAGAGCCGCAATAAAAGCAGCTCTTCCAACAAAGCAAATATCAGCGAAGACGCCCCTCCCTGGCCCAACGGCACCCGGGCGAAAAGGAGCATGAAAACGCAGTCCCCTTCCGCCGCAGGGCTTAGGTTATTGCTCCACGCGCAGTTCCGCACGAGCCGAAGAGCACTTAATGTGCTCTTCGTGCGAGCAGGACTGTTTGAGCATGGAGCAAAACCTAAGCCCTGCGGCGGAAGGGGACGGTGGGACCTACTCCGTCTCGCCCGGTCGAGCGCCGCGGGCCAGGGCGTCCTGGTACTCCTTGACTGCCTTGATGCGCTGCATCGGCTTGAGTCGCTCGAACATTGTGTTGCCGTGCAGGTGATCGATCTCGTGCTGCAGGCACACGCAGAACAGATCGCCCGTGGCCTCATAGCGGATCAGGTTGGCGTCCAGGTCATACGCCTCGACGACGACATGGTCGGGACGCTCGATCTCGCAGCTAATACCGGGAATGGACAGGCAGCCCTCGCTAAACGGCACCAGATGGTCGCTCTGCTCAACAATGACGGGATTGATGAGCACGTACGGATCGTAGTCGTTCTTGTCGCTGTAGTCACAGTCGATGGTGACGAGCTGGATGAGCTCGCCGATTTGCGGGGCAGCCAGGCCGCAGCCGCCGTTCTCGAACATCATCTTCTTCATCTTCTCGGCAAGCGCCTCGATCGCCGGGGTGATCTCCTCGATGACGGCGCACTCCTGGCGCAGACGAGGGTCGGGCGAAAGTACGATTCCGTTGGCTTCCATGGCCATCCTTTCGGGTTGTTACATCAAATCATAGGCATCGACGTCAACGCTCACGCTCACGCCGCGCACGGAGCCCACCTCTTTGAGGCAGGCGTCGATATCATCAGAGACATGGTACCCTACCGGCGACTTCACAAGCAGGTGGAAGCGATAACGGTCCTTGGCTCTCTCGATTACACACGAAGCCGGGCCCAGCACCTGCGGCACCGCGCTGCCCGCCCGCAAAAAGTCGGGAGCGGCGGCATGCCAACGACGCTTGAGCAGCTTTGCGATGCGCCCAATGTAATCTTGCGCATCATCCGCGTTCGTCGACCACACCAAAATGTTGACCAGACGCACGAAGGGCGGATACAGCGCGTCACGACGCTGGTCCAGGTCGTAGTCGGTAAAGATCGAACGGTCGTGCTCGGCAACGGCGCGAATGACAGGGTCCTCGGGCAGGTACGTCTGAATGATGACCTCGCCGGGGCGATCGCCGCGTCCGGCACGGCCCGCGACCTGCTCCAGCAAATCGTAGGCGCGCTCCCCTGCTCTAAAATCGGGCAACTTTAGCGCAAAGTCGGCATTGACCACGCCCACGAGTGTGACCTCGGGAAAGTCGAGGCCCTTGGCGATCATCTGGGTGCCCAGCAGCACCGCGCAATCGGCGGCATCGAACTGCTCGAGCAGCTTTTTGTGCGCGTCCTTGCCGCGCGTGGAATCGGCGTCCATGCGAATGATGGCGACGTCGTCGGGCAACATCTGGTGCAGCGCGTCCTCGATCTGCTGCGTGCCCAGGCCCATTTTTGCCAGATAGCGGCTGCCGCATTTGGGACAGCGGCTCGAGGGCGCCGGATAGGGTTGCACGCGCCAGGACGAACCGCAGGTATGGCACTGCAGCGTATGCGTGCGCTCGTGATATGTGAGCGCGGTGGAACAGTGGTTGCAGGTGGGAACGCAGCCGCACTCACGGCACATCAAAAACGGCGCAAAGCCGCGGCGGTTGTGCAGCAGCACGGCCTTCTCGCGGCGCTCGACCACGCGTTCCAAGCCTTTCATCAGCGGTTTTGAGAACATGGAACGGCTGCCGTGCGAAAACTCGCGGCGCAGGTCGGCAATGCGGACCGTGGGTAGCACGGCGTGTCCCGGGCGCTCGGGCATCTCGACGCGCGTCCAGGTGACACCGTTGTACGTGCCGCGGCGACAGCGGTCGAGGGCCTCGGCAGAAGGCGTAGCCGAGCCCAGCACGAGTGGGCAGCGATAGCGGCGCGCAATCTCGGCCGCCACCTCGCGCGCATGGTAGCGCGGACTGGAGCCCTGTTTGTAGCTGGTCTCGTGCTCCTCGTCGATGATGATGAGGCCCAGGTCGCTGAGCGGGCAAAAGAGTGCCGAACGCGCGCCGACGACCACGCGCGCGGCACCACTGGCGACCATATCCCACTGGTCCAGACGCTCGCCGGCCGAAAGGCGCGAGTGGAAGACCGCGACCGTCTCACCGAAGCGCGAGCGGAAGCGGCCGACGGTCTGGGCCGTCAGCGAGATCTCGGGCACGAGCACGCAGGCCGAGCGACCGGCCGCGAGCACACGCTCGATAGCGGAGAGGTAGACCTCGGTTTTACCGGATCCGGTGACGCCATCGACAAGGACCACGTCGCCGTGGGCGTCAAGGCGGGCGCGTTCAATCTGCGCGAGCGCCTTCTGCTGGCCGTCCGTGAGCGCGACCGGCGCCTTGCCGCTTGCCGAGGACAACGTGGTCTGCTCGCTGCAGCCACGCCAGGCGCGGCGCTCCTCCACCACCACGACGCCGCGTTTTTCGAGCGCCTTGATGGTCGCCGACATGTTGTTGTAGAGCAAGTTAAGATCGCGCGTCGTGACCGGGCCGCACTGAAGCGCCTCGATGAGCTGGCGTTGGCGAACGGCAGTCTTGGGCGGCGTATAGTCGAAACCCTCAGGCGTGAGCATGACCCAGCGGTTTTGAATAGGCTTGACGGCAGGACGCTCGACCGTCCACGCCCCATCATCGCCCTTCACGACCCGCGGGCTGCCGCCAGGAGGCAAGAACAGGCGCAGGCATTCGGAAAGCGTCGCGACATACTCGCGGCTCATCCAACGCGCAATGCGGGCGGCCTCGGCGCCAAAGAGCGGTTTGCTGATGATGGCCTCGATGGGCTTGATGCACGAGGGGTCGAGGGCGTTGTTGCCTTGCAGCTCGCCCAGCTCAGACGCAATATCGACAATATAGCCAGCAGCCGCACGGTTGCCAAAGTGGACCAGGACGGTGGAGCCGACCTGCGCCTCGATGGCGAGAGACTGTGGAATACCGTAGGCAAACGGCTCGGACAGCGCACGAGTGGGAATGTCGAGGACCACGCTCGAGTAGGCGGCGATGGGTTCGGGTGCGAAATCGGGCTGCGCCGGGGCGGCGGCAGGGGCCGCGGACTTCGGAGCTTCCTCCGGTTCAGGCGAACCAAACAGTGACAGTTGCTCGGCCATGGTCTCTGTACCTCCCATCCCATACGTCTTTAGAAACAAGAGCCCCACTCGTGGTGAGCGGGGCTCGGATACATGCGTTTACACGACTGTTACAGCGCCATCGTGCGGGCGCGGTCGATACGCGCCAGGCAGTCGTCGCGGCCGACGAGCGCCATGGTCTCGCCCAGCGGGGGGCTCACCATGTTGCCGCAGACGGCGACGCGCACGGCCTGGAATACCGCGCGCTTCTTGAGGTCCATCTGCTCGGGCAGCGGCTCAAGCGCAGCGTCGATGGCCTCGGCGGTCCACTCGGTAACACCCTCGAGCGCGGCCTTGGCGGCGTCCAGAATGGCACCCATGCCCTCCTTGGCCAGGCCCTTGTTGACGGACTTCTCGTCATACTCGAGCGTCTCGGCCGTGGCAAAGATGGGGGCGGCGACGGTCACGGCGTCGGCCGGCATCTTGGTGCGCGGCTTGACGATGGCGGCAAGCGCGTCGATCCAGTCCTCGCCGTACTCGACGTTACCCTCGATGAGGCCCGCCTCGTGCAGCTCGGGGACCATGATCTCGTCGGCAAACTGAGCGTCGGACATGCCGTTGATGTACTCGGCATTGACCCAGTCGAGCTTTTTGGGATCGAAGGTCGCCGGGTTCTTGGAAATGCGGTCAAGCGAGAACTTGCTGGCCAGGACATCGCGCGGGATGATCGTGGTCTCGCCGTCGAGCGACCAGCCAAGCAGCGCCAGGTAGTTGACGAACGCGTCGGGCAGGTAACCCGCGTCGCGGTACTCCTCCACCGAGGTGGCGCCATGGCGCTTGGAAAGCTTCTTGCCGTCAGCGCCCAGAATCATGGAAATATGGGCGAACGTGGGCACGGGCGCGCCGAGGGCCTCGTAGACCATGACCTGGCGCGGGGTGTTGGAAAGGTGGTCGTCGCCGCGGATGACGTGGGTGATCTTCATCATGGCGTCATCGACGACGGTCGCGAAGTTGTACGTGGGCGTGCCGTCGGAGCGGAAGATGACAAAGTCGTCGAGCTCCTTGGCGTCGAAGGTCACCTCGCCATGAACGGCGTCGTGGATGACGACGTCGCCGCGGTCCTCGGGCACCTTGATGCGCAGGACGTAGGGCTCGCCGGCCTCGATGCGGCGGCGTGCCTCCTCGGGATCGAGATCGCGGCAGCGGCGCTGATAGCCCTGGAAGGGGTCCTTGCGCTCCTGCGCGGCCTTGCGATCGGCCTCGAGCTGCTCCTTGGTGCAGAAGCAGGGATAGGCCTTGCCCTCGTCCCAGAGCTGCTGGGCGGCCTGCTTGTACAGGTCCAGACGCTCAGTCTGGGCATAGGGGCCAAAGTCGCCGCCCACCTCGGGACCCTCGTCCCAGTCCAGGCCCAGCCAACGCATGGCACGCAGGATGATCTGCGTGTTCTCGTCGGTGGAACGGGTGGGGTCGGTGTCGTCGATGCGCAGGATGAACGTGCCACCGTTTGCGCGGGCAAAAGCCCAGTTATAGATAGCGGTGCGGGCGCCGCCGATGTGCAGCTTGCCCGTCGGTGAGGGTGCAAAGCGGACGCGAACGTCTGATGCCATGGAAATCTCCTCGATTGCAGGATGGATGTCTAACCGTATCAGTATAAAGCAACAATGCCCACCTCCGCACAACGGGCACCGACTCAGTCATTGGGGACACACTCATTGGGGACAGACTTAAATGACCAGTCTCCAAATGCCGGAATGTTCCTTCGGCTGGTCATTTAAGTCTGTCCCCAATGAGTGGGTCTGGTCGTTTATGTCTGTCCCCAATGAGTAGGTGCGGAAAGGGTGTGAATATTCGTTTAACGCGCTATGATGTGCCCTTGCATAGAGAGCCTGGCGGAATGGTAACGGTCGCCGGGACACGTTTTTGAAAGGACAATCATGTCAGAAGAACTTCGTTCCATCCCACCCCAACACGGGTCCTTTGTGTTTACGTCGGAGTCGGTGACCGAAGGTCATCCCGATAAGATCGCCGACCAGATCAGCGATGCCGTCCTCGACGCAATCCTCGCCAAAGAAATAGAGCTGCAGAAGCAGGGCTATATTGCGCCCAACGGCGTGCCCGCCAACGTGGAAAACGTCCGCTGCGCCTGCGAGACCCTCGTGACCACCGGCACCGTCATCGTCGCCGGCGAGATCCGCACCCAGGCCTACGTCGACGTGCAGGAGATTGCCCGTGGCGTTATCCGCCGCATTGGCTACAACCGCGCCAAGTTTGGTTTTGACTGCGATACCTGTGGCGTTATGAGCCTCATCCACGAGCAGTCCCCCGATATCGCCCAGGGCGTCGACGAGTCCTTCGAGACCCAGACCGGCGCCACCACCGACCCGATCGACCTGATCGGCGCCGGCGACCAGGGCATGATGTTTGGCTATGCCTCCAACGAGACCAAGACCCTCATGCCCATGCCGCACTACCTGGCAAGCCGCCTGGCTGAGCGCCTGGCAGCCGTGCGCCACGACGGCACCCTGCCCTATCTGCGCCCCGACGGCAAGACCCAGGTCACCGTGCGCTACGAGGACGGCAAGCCCGTCGAGGTCACGACCATCGTCATCTCCACGCAGCACGCCGCCGAGATCGAGGACATGGGCAAGATCAAGGACGACCTCATCGAGCATGTCATCGCTCCCGTCATGGCTGCCGAGAACATGCCGTGGGACAACGCGGACATCTATGTGAACCCCACCGGCCGCTTTGTCGTGGGCGGCCCCATGGGTGACACGGGCCTGACCGGCCGCAAGATCATCGTCGACACCTACGGCGGTTACGGCCGTCACGGTGGTGGTGCCTTTAGCGGCAAGGACTGCACCAAGGTCGACCGCTCCGCCGCGTACGCCGCGCGCTGGGTCGCGAAGAACGTGGTCGCCGCCGGCCTTGCCGACCGATGCGAAGTCGAGCTGGCCTACGCCATCGGCGTGTCCAAGCCACTGTCGATCATGGTCGACACCTTTGGCACCGCACATGTTGCCGAAGATAAGATCGTCGAAGCCGTGGAGAAGACCTTCGACCTGCGCCCGGGCGCCATCATCCGCGACCTGGACCTGCGTCGCCCCATCTACGAGAAGACAGCAGCCTACGGTCACTTCGGCCGCGAAGACCCCGACTTCACCTGGGAGAATACCGACCGAGTCGAAGAACTCAAAGCAGCCTGCGGCCTCTAATTTAGATCCGCTAAGGTCAGAACAACATACGTGCTTTCAAAAGAAGTACCGCCCCCAAGCGGTACTTCTTTTTTTATTTACCCGGTGGTGAAGATATTTCGATATGAACCTTCGCTGCGTACCCAGCCGATGAATTTTGAAGCACAAGCGCCTCTACCATGTATCCTTAGTCCCGAGGGGCGGGGCATAAGGTCGATCGCGAGTTCCGCACGAGCCGGAGGCCACTTAATGTGGCCTCCGTGCGAGCAGGACTGCCCGAGCAGGCGACCTTATGCCCCGCCCTTCGGGACGACGGAATAGAACAGGAGCAGCCATGGCAGGCAAGCCGCAAACACTAGCTACGACCTCGGCATTCGAGATCTTGGGCCCCGTCATGGTCGGCCCCAGCTCATCGCACACCGCCGGTGCCCTGCGCTGCGCCCAGGTTGCCGCCAGCCTGCTGGAAGGCCGCATCACCAAAGTCACCTTTGGCCTGTGGAACTCCTTTGCCCACACCTACCGCGGCCACGGCACCGACCGCGCGCTCGTCGCGGGTATCTTGGGCCTCGATACCGACGACGAGAACATCAAGCAGGCCTTTGACCTCGCACACGAGCAGGGTCTCGACTTTCACTTCGACATCAAGGGCGACGACGCCTCCATCCACCCCAACACCGTCGACATCGACATGGTCGACGACACGGGCGCCACGGCACAGGTCCGCGGCGAGAGCCTTGGCGGCGGCAAGATGCGCATCAGCCGCATCAACGGCGTCGGCGTCGACATCTCGGGCATGTATTCCACGCTCTTCGTGGCACACCAGGACGTTCCCGGCGTGCTCGCAGCGCTCACAAACCTGCTCGCCTACGCACACGTCAACATCGCCTTCTGCCGCACCTACCGCACAGAGGTGGGCGGCCAGGCCTATTCCGTCTTTGAGACCGACGGCGCTCCCGACGACACCGTCGTCCCCATGCTGCGCAAGCTCGACAATGTCGATTACGCCACGTTTATCGAGCTCCCGGGCTCGGCCTCGTCGCTCTCCCCCGGTGTCTCGGCCAAGGAGATCTTTGACGACGGCGAGCAATTGCTCGATGCGTGCGCCGAACTCGGTTTGAATATCGGCGCCGTCATGGCCGTGCGCGAGGCGCGTCTGACCGGCGAGGCCCATGCTATCGCAGCCATGCGCCGCGTGCTCGACGTCATGCGCGAGGAGACCACGGCCCCCATCGCCAATCCGCAGCGATCGCTCGGCGGGCTTATCGGCGGAGAGGCCAAGCTCGTCGATGCCACCTGCCGCAACGATTTGAGCGCAAGCCTGATGGGCCCCGTTCAGACCGATGCCGTGGCCCGCGCGATGGCCGTGCTCGAGCGCTCCGCCACCATGGGCGTGATCGTCGCCGCCCCCACGGCAGGCTCCGCAGGTGTCGTGCCCGGCTGCGTGCTGGCGCTCGCCGATCACCTCCAGCTCGACGACGAACAAGTCATGGATGCCCTCTACTGCGCCGCCGCCATCGGGCTCAATCTCACCACGAGTGCCTGCGTCGCCGGCGCCGAGGGCGGATGCCAGGCCGAGGTTGGAAGCGCTGCCGCCATGGCCGCCGCCGCGTTGGTCCAGATGATGGGCGGCACGCCCGAGCAAGCTCTTGACGCCAGCTCCATCGCACTAAGCAACCTGTTGGGCCTCGTTTGCGACCCCGTCGGAGGCCTTGTCGAGGTGCCCTGCCAAAACCGCAACGCCATCGGCGTGGCCGCGGCCTTTAGCTCAGCGCAACTCGCCCTCGCCGGCATCAAGAGCCTGGTGCCGTTCGATCAGATGGCACACGTCATGCTCTCGGTGGGCCACGCACTGCCCGCCACGTTGCGCGAGACGGCCAAGGGCGGCGTCGCGCAGGCTCCGGCAGCACTTTCGGCGTGCGCAAAATGCGGAATATGCGGATAACGAGCAAAAGTGAACGATAGGTGGGACATATGTCCCACCTATCGTTTATCGCCACCGTTTTCGTAACACAAGCAACTGCGTAATCGCTATAATTCAAGCCCAGTTAAAACACGATGAGCAACAAGGCGAAACTCGAAGGAAATATACACGATGTCGCAAATCGACCGCAGCCAACTGATCCCCGATCCGCAACAGCCCAGCAGGCAGCCCGGAGGAATCCAATCGCCGCGTCCCATCGCGCCATCCCATGGCGAACAGCACGGAGCGGCAAATACCTCCCCGCGTCCCAATCAGGGCCAGCATCAGCAGCGTCAGCAGCGTTCCACACATGGCGCCGGTCACAACCAGGGCCCTTCGCACACTCGAGTTTCCAACAACCGCGGCCCCGCCGACAACCGCTCCGCAAAGGGCAATAAGACGGGTGGCAAGACGGCGTTCTTCGTCGTCCTCGGCCTCGTCGCCATCGTCTATATCGTGGGCGTCGTGGCGTTTTCGCAGATTGCCTACCCCAACACCACCATCGCCGGCGTCGATATCTCGTTTTCCAACGCCTCATCCGCCGCTACCAAGGTCGACTCCGCCTGGAAGCACTACAAGCTCACCGTTTCGGGTGAAGACTTTAGTTGGACCTATCAGCCCGAATCCGACGAGCCCATCGTCGACGGCGAGGCAGCTGCCCACGAGATTATCGGCAGCAACGAGCCGCTGCTGTGGCCTTCGCGCCTGATTGCCTCGCTCGGCGGCAAGAACGTTAGCGCGACCAAAAACGGTACCATCGACCTGGAACAGGACGTCGACCTGTCCATGCTCTCGGACGCCTTTGACCAAAAGCAGTTCGAGGAGGATCTGGGTGCCGCCATCGACGCATTCAACGAGGGCCACACGGGTACCTTTGAGGCATCGAGCTCCTACGACGAGAAGGCGGGCAAGTTCACGATCGAGAAGGCCCGCTCCAACGAAAAGCTCAACCGCGAGCATGTCATTAAGTATGCGGAGATCGAGCTCGCGTCGCTGGCCGAGACCGTCGATCTTACGAAGCTCGGCAACGATGCCTACGAGCCGCTCAACGGCACGCTCACCGACGACCAGATCCAGGCCGCATGCGATGCCGCCAACAACTTCCTGGGCGTTAACGTGACCCTTAAGCTCAACGGCAACGATGCCGGCAAGGTCGACGGCAGCTCGGTGCTGCAGTGGATCAGTTTTGCCGACCCTGCAAACCCCACACTCGACACCTCCCAGATCAGCAACTGGGCAGCAGACCTCGCCAATGGCTTTAACACCGTGGGCTCCACTCGTTGGTGGACGCGCGCCGATGGCAAGCAATGTGCCGTCGAAGGCGGTGACTTTGGTTGGTCTATCGATAGCAGCACGCTTGCCAAGCAGGTCGAGGATGCTATTAACAACAAGCAGACCGGCGAGATTGAGATCAATTACTCCCAGAAGGCCGACACCTTTACCGCCAAGGGCGAGCCCGATTGGAAGGCGTATATCGACGTCGACCTGTCCGAGCAGCACGCGCGCTACTATGACGAGAGCGGCAATATCGTTTGGGAGGCCAACTTTATTTCCGGCAAACCGGGCGAAGACGCCACGCCCGAGGGCGTGTGGCAGATCAACAGCAATGACGGCGCCACCAAGCTTATCGGCGCCAAGGACCCCAAGACCGGTAAGCCCAAATACGAGAGCCCGGTGAGCTACTGGATGCCGTTTGAGGGCAACATGGTTGGCTTCCACGACGCTACCTGGCAAAACGATTCGAGTTTCGATAGTGCCGAATCGTACAAATGGTGCGGTAGCCACGGCTGCATCAATCTGCGCCTGGCCGATGCCAAGGCGCTCCACGACTGCATCAGCGTCGGTCTGTGCGTGGTCGTGCACTCCTAGCACATCTCGCGTGTCACAACAAAGCTCAGCGTTACCTACCTTTCGATGCTGAAAGAATCACGCCTGTGCGCCCGCCCCAACCGGCGGGCGCATATACTTATCGAGGTATGTTCTATAAAGGAGACGCCATGTCAAATGTCCCCACCATCACCCCGGGTCCCGACGATACCGGTCACTCGCTTGAAGGCGCGAACGAAACGCTGCCGCTTATCAACAGCGCCCCCACTGCGCGTCAAAACGACAACGAGCAAGGTGGCGCCGGGATATCCGACGATGAGGCCTACGCAAAGCTCAAGGCCAAGCGCGCGGAGCGGCGCCGCAAAAAGCTCGTCCGCCGCGGCATCGCTGCCGGCATCGTGGTCGGCATTATCCTAATAGCCATTATTGTGAGCGTTGTCCTCAATTCGCAGCCGCAATCTGCAGGTGAACCTGTTACCGACATGGTCATGGAAGGCACCTTTACCACGACTGTCGAGGCAAAAGGACAGCTCAAGCCAATTTCTGCCTCAGTGGTCTCCCCTTCTGTTGACGGCACGGTAGCATCGATCAACGTGCAAGCCGGTCAGAGCGTCAACGAGGGCGACGTGCTCATGACCATTAAAAACGATGAGCTCGATAATGCCGTTGCCGAGGCGCAGCGCGCGGTCGCGGCCGCCCAGGAAGACCTGAAAAACGCACAGGCGACACTTGCTTCCGCACAGGCAGCACCGACGCTGGATGCCGACGGAGCGACCACCCCGACGGATGCAACCGCCAACGCCAGCGCCGTCTCGAGCGCTCAGCGCAATCTCGCCTCGGCCCAGGCAACCCTGGACCAGGCAAACGCCAAGGCGACCGAACGCACCGTAAAGGCCCCCAGCTCAGGTAGCATCGTCGAGCTCAACGCCAAAGTAGGCGCCACGGTGACCGGAGGCATGGTCATGGGCGAAGGCGACACGAGCGGCGGCAAGCAGTGCATGCAAATCGCCGACCTCTCTAAGATGAAGGTGACGGTTCAGGTGGGCGAAAAGGACATCGCCAAGATCGCCGTGGGTCAGAGCGCCAACGTTACCTATCCCGCGTTTCCCGATATCGTGAGCCAGGGCACCGTCACGGCTATCGCATCGGTGGCAAACTCCGACGCCGCCAACGGTGGTGGCGGCAGTGTGACCTTTAACGTCGACATCCTCATCGAGGCACCCGATAGCCGCCTTAAGCCCGGTATGACTGCCGAGGTCTCGGTGGTGACCGAGCAGCTCGACGACGTGGTCATGGTGCCCACCATGGCCCTGATGACCGAGGATGGCGAGCACTATTACGTCAATCTTGCCACCGATGACGAAGGCAAGGAGACACGCCGCGTTAAGGTGACCATCGTGACGCAAAACGACAACGACGCCGTGGTCGGCAAGACGCAGGTCAAGCGCGACGACCAGGGCAACGAGATCAACCCCGACGTGCCGGTTACCAAGCTGCGCGATGGAAACACCATCGTGGTGGATACCGGCGCAGGCATGACGGCAGACGGCGGCGACAGTATGCCTGCCGATGAGGGCATGTAATGCGCCCCGTCATCGACATCCGCAACGTGCACCGCATCTTTGAGAGCGAGGCCGGTTGCGCTCACATCCTGCACAATGTGAGCCTGGCGGTGGACCCCGGTGAGTTCGTCGCCATCACCGGCCCCTCGGGCTCAGGCAAGTCGACGCTCATGAACATCCTGGGTTGCTTGGACAAACCGACGGCGGGCGACTATTACCTGCAGGGCCTCAATGTCGCCGAACTGGACGATGATGAGCTCACCGAGGTGCGGGCGCTGAGCATCGGCTTTGTCTTTCAGAGTTTCAACCTGCTGCCGCGTCTGTCGGTTATCGAAAACGTCATGCTGCCGCTGTCCTACACCAATGTGCCGCGCAGCCAGCGCGAGATGCGCGCCGTGCACGCACTGCAAGCCGTCACGCTACCGGTCGACCATTGGGACCACCGCATATCAGAACTCTCTGGCGGACAGATGCAGCGCGTTGCCATCGCGCGCGCCCTCGTCAACGATCCGCCCATCATCCTGGCCGACGAGCCCACGGGAAACCTAGACTCGACAACTGGGGCACTCGTCATGGAAACCTTCCATAAGCTCCAAGAACGAGGCAAGACCATCGTACTCATCACGCACGACCCGGGCATTGCTGCCGAGGCCGACCGTGCCGTGACTATCCGCGACGGGCGAATCCATGACGGCGCATATATCGCACATGCGCCGAATACGCTACGCGGAGCCGTCAACAGCCTACCCGCGATTTGCGTACCTTCTACACCGCCGAAAGGAGCAGAGGCATGAGCACCCGCGATCTTGTCCAAGAAGCCCTGCACTCGCTCGAGGCCAACAAGGGACGTAGCCTGCTCACCATCCTGGGCATCGTCATTGGCATCGCCTCGGTCATAGCCATGACCTCGCTCATCGGCGGCATCCAAAACAGCTTGGTCAACAGCTTGGGCCTCAATGCGGCCCGCATGGTGCAGATCTACTCGTCCCAAGAGCTCACCGATTCGGATGTCGAGAAGCTGCGCAAGACGGTGCCGCAAATCGAGCAGATCGGCATCGTCGACAGCGCCTATTCCGAGTACAAAGTTGGAGATAAGAGCTATACCGTCATGGCCCAAGGTGTCGATAGTGACATGCTCGATGCCGTGGGCGCCAGCAAGATCGTTGCCGGTCGCACCTATAACGACATCGAGTCCAAATCCGGCGCGCGCGTGGCGCTCATTGGCCGCGGCGGCGCCGATCAACTGTACGGCAACGAACAGGACGCGATTGGCAAGACCATCAAGGTTTCGAGCGGAGACGTGCAGATTATTGGCGTCATCGACGGCGGCAACGACTCCATGGGCTCGCTGAGCCTGTACATGCCACGAGAAACGATCGCCGAGCTTTTCGGCGATGACAATCCATCGTTTCCCAGTGTGAGGGCACTCGCCGCTGAGGGCACCGATATGGACGAGCTCTGCAAGACGATCGAGTCCAAGGTGCGCAGCATGAAGGGCATCTCGGAGGACGACGAGTACGACAGCGTGTCGGCAAGCTCCATGAAGAGCGCTATCGATGCCCTCAACTCCTTTATGGGCGCCTTCTCGCTCATCATGGGCGCCGTTGCTGGCATCTCACTTCTAGTCGGCGGTATCGGCATTATGAACATGATGCTCACCAACGTGACCGAGCGCATTCGCGAGATCGGTATTCGCCGCGCTCTGGGCGCAAGCCGACGTGACATCACCGCCCAGTTTTTGGCCGAATCCTCGGCGCTGTGCATCACCGGCGGCATTTTAGGTGTCGTGATTGGCTATCTGCTGGCCTGGGGGCTCACGTTCTTTGCCGCCAACTCGGGCATTATGAGCGAGTTCGGAGCCACCGGGACGATTACGCCGAGCTTCTCCATTACGACCGTGCTGCTCGCGTTTGCCGTATCGGTCGGCATCGGCGTGGTCTTTGGCTTCTACCCCGCCCGCCGCGCCGCAAAGCTCGATCCGGTCGAGTGTCTGCGCTATCAGTAAGCCGTGACCTTACGCGCGTAACAATTTGGGCCCGGACCTGCGTTACTTCGCAAGGTCACGGGCCCAACTTGTTGCCAAAGAAGCAGGCCTTAGCTATCCGAGCTTAGATTCCAAGCTCGACAGGCCATTAAGAGTCAGGTCGTTGGCGACCGCCGAGACGCGCTCGATGGGAACCGAGCCGTCCGACAACGCCCACGTGCGATAGATGCCGATAATGCCGGACAGTAAAAACGCCAGGTAGTAATCGAACATCTCATCCTTTAGACCCTCGGGCAGCAGATCGCGCTCAGCGATCTCGTGCTCGAGCGGCACACGCAGACGAGCCATAAAGTCGTCGAGCGGAATGTTTTCGATCAACTGGCGATTAAGCACCAGGTTGTTGCACAGCGCCTCGTTAACGGTCTTGAAAAAGGACGCCGCAGCGCCAAGTGCGCGCTCGTTGGTGTCGCCGCCCGTGGAGGAAAGCGTCTTCTCGACCGAATCGACGATCATCTCGACCACATCGACGGCAATGGCGTCGAGCAAGCCGTCGACCGTGCCAAAGTGCACGTAGAAGGTCTTACGGTCGACATTTGCCTCGCGCGCGATAGCGCTCACCGTAATATCGGCCAAGGGCTTTTCCATGAGCAGTCGCTCAAACGCCGAAAGAATCGCATTGCGGCTTCGGACGATACGACGGTCAAGGCGCGGTTTGGTGGTAGCCATAGACGTGTCCCCTTCATGTCAACTGCCCACCTGTAAGTCCTCTACATGTGGGAGATAATCAACGTAAGAGGATTATCCTACATCTATCATCGCAATGACGAGCGTCATCAAGAACGCACGACTCGCCCACTGAGCCCTAGGACCTCTTCTTTTTATTGAGCGCCGACGGGGAAACGCGAATACCGTCGCCAGTCTGACGAACGTAGGTCTTGCGGGCTGGCTTAGAGGCCACAGCAGCCTTTTGAGCACGCTGATTGGGGTCCACGGTAACCTGGCACGCAGGATGCGCCTTAACGGGCGTAGAGGGCGTCTGAGGCGCACGCCCGAACTTTCGCATCACACGGTCCCAGCGTGCATGGATACTCTCGTTATGAGCGCTCTTAAGGCCCAGCAGCGGGGCGGCCAAAATGGTCGGCGCGATAAAGGTGATCAGACGCCACAGCAGATAGCCGGCAGTCGATGCCGTGCCAAAAAAGTGACCCAAAAACAGTGCGAAGCCACCCTCGGCGCCGCCGGTGCCGCCGGGCAGCGGAACGGCGGAGCTCAGCAGCTGGACAAAGGCGCTCGCGGCCATGACAGAGAAAAAGTCGACTTCGTGGTGGCCAAAGGAGAGCATCAAAAAGTACGGAACCAGGTAGAAAAACGCCAGTTGCAGCATAGTGATGACGACCGTGAGCAGCATGGACGAAAAATGACCGGCAGAGAGTTTGAATTTCTCGGAGAACGAGTAGATCTCGCCATCGAAAAAGGTGCGCCAGACCTCGATCTTTGTGGCCGAGACGCCCACGCGCTCGAGCCAATTGATGATGCAATGAGCGACGCGCGTGACGGTCCTGGGCATTAAGGCCACGGCAAAGATGCCGAGCAGGATGCAGCAGTGGCCGCCAAAACTAAAGACGCACAGCAGTGTCATGTCGCCATAACGCTCGGCGAAAAACGGCATACGGGCGAGCAGAAGAATGGCGCCCCATGCCACCAGGCCAAACTGGTACACGATAAAGCGGGTGAACTGCGTGGCACCCGCTTCGCCCACGTTTTGGCCAGCTTTGGTCAGACGGTAAATCTGGGCAGGCGTAGAGCCCATCATCATGGGCGTCAGGTTGCCAAAGAAGATGCCGCTCGCCTCGACCGAAATGAGGTCGCGGATACCGACGGGCGATTCGGGGTCGAGCCAAACGGCGATCGCGTACGCCACGATGCCAAAAACGAGATACAAAAACATGCAAAAGCATGCAGCAAAGAGCCAGGGCATCTGAACGCTGGACATAGCGGCCCAAAACTGCCCCATCTGCCCGGTCACGACCAGATAGACGATGTAGCCGATCAGCACAACGCCGATGAAGATGGCGCCGCGACGCGCGCTCTTGTTGTCATCGCCGCCAGAAACCTCGACCTGGGGCTTTGGGCTATGCTGAGAGGACTCCGTCATGAGGCTCCTTCTGACCGTCAAAGTATCTGGCCTATTGTACCCGTATGGGAGATGAGCAAAACGTAAAGCAATGGGGCAAATGGGATTAGCAGACCAGACCACTTGCAATAAAAAACCCGGCCTTCATACGAAAGACCGGGTATCTAAAACATGGTAGCCCGTACCAGATTCGAACTGGTGATCTCCGCCTTGAGAGGGCGGCGTCC